>JBGQJX010000342.1:0-4910 GCA_041499255.1 Ktedonobacteraceae bacterium
CTGCAATGCTGCTACACCTGGCAGAACGCGCCCTTCCAGGAACTCGAGCGAGGCGCCGCCGCCTGTTGAGACATGGCTCATCTTTTCAGCAGCCCCGGCCTGGTCGACCGCTGCCGCCGAATCGCCGCCGCCGATAATGGTGGTAGCGCCAGCGCTGGTGCGCCCGGCTAGAATCTCGATAATCGCGTCGGTGCCTTTGGCAAAAGGTGGCATTTCGGCGACACCGAGTGTGCCATTCCAGACGATGGTCTGCGCGCCTTCGAGAGCCTGGCGAAAAGCAACAATACTCTCGGGTCCGATGTCCATGATACGCCATCCCGGGGGGACCTCAGTACTGGCAACGACTTTGTGGATCGCATCGGCGGCAAAGCGATCGGCGATAGTCACGTCGCTTGGCAGCAAGAACTTCAGGCCACGCTGGCGGGCTTTCGTAATCAGCTCTTTGGCGACATCGACTTTGCCCTCTTCAAAAAGGGAATCGCCGATCTCGTAGCCTTCAGCTTTCAGAAAGGTATTGGCCATGCCTCCACCGATCAGCAGCATATCAACCATGCTGATCAGGCGCTCCAACACTGCTATTTTGTCTGAGACTTTGGCGCCGCCGATAATCGCCGCGAAGGGCCGGCGAGGATTCTCCAACGCGCCTCCCAGGTAGTTGATTTCCTTCTCCATCAGGAACCCGGCCACGCCCGGCATGTAATGGGTGACACCCTCTGTCGATGCGTGCGCGCGGTGCGCCGTACCGAAAGCGTCGTTGACATAAAGCTCGCCCAGGGAGGCAAGCTGGCGAGCAAATTCTGCATCGTTCTGCT
This sequence comes from Ktedonobacteraceae bacterium, assembly GCA_041499255.1. GTDB lineage: Bacteria > Chloroflexota > Ktedonobacteria > Ktedonobacterales > Ktedonobacteraceae > UBA11361. Next base: position 813 of record JBGQJX010000342.1, read on the forward strand.
CTTCTTCGTTATGGAAGCGCAGATTTTCCAGCAACAGCACCTGACCCGGTTGTAAATTTTTGGCAAGCGCCACAACGGCTGGTCCAATACAATCGGGCGCCATCTGCACAGGTTTATCCAGCAATGCGCTCAGGTGTTGCGCCACCGGCGTCAGGCGCATTGAATCGACAACTTTTCCTTTTGGACGACCAAGGTGGGACATAAGAATGACCGCTGCTCCATGGTCGAGCAAGTACTTGATGGTTGGCAGTGCTGCTGTGATGCGTGTATCATCGGTAATGTGTTGCTCTGCATCAAGAGGCACATTGAAGTCAACGCGCACAAGGACTCGTTTGCCCGCGACATCTATATCGCGGATAGTTTTCTTATTCATATTTACTAACTCCGGGCTAGAAGCCTTTTTGTGCGATGAAGTATGCGAGGTCGGCGATACGGCAGGAATAACCCCACTCGTTGTCATACCAGGCAAGGACTTTGACCATATTGCCGCCAGTGACCATTGTTGAGAGGCCATCGATAATCGAAGAACGTTCATCGCCGCGGAAGTCCATGGAGACAAGTGGTTCTTCAGTATAGCCGAGAATACCTTTGAGGGAACCTTCGGATGCTTCCTTAAAGGCCGCGTTCACAGCGTCCTTTGTTACTTCTTTGCGTACGTCGGCTACGAAGTCAACCACTGAAACGGTCACCGTTGGCACGCGCAGAGACAAACCATCGAAACGTCCCTTAAGTTCAGGAATAACCAGCGCCAGCGCGCGGGCAGCACCGGTCGAGGTAGGAATAATGTTGGTCCCGGCGGTACGGGCGCGGCGCAGGTCTTTATGCACCTGGTCCAGGATGCGCTGGTCGTTGGTGTACGAGTGGATGGTATTCATTAAGCCTCGCTCGATACCGAAGGAGTCGTTGAGGACTTTGGCGGCGGGAGCAAGACAGTTGGTAGTGCAGGATGCATTTGAAATGATGTGATGTTTGGCCGGATCATACATGTTGTCGTTGACGCCCAGCACGATCGTCAAATCTTCGCCTTTAGCGGGGGCGGAAATAATCACTTTTTTCGCGCCGCCGCGCAGGTGTGCCGACGCTTTTTCGGCTTCGGTAAATAAGCCTGTCGACTCAATCACCAGCTCTACCCCGAGATCGCCCCAGGGAATTTGCGCCGGGTCGCGTTGAGAAAGAACCTTGACGGTATGCCCGTTCACGATCAGCGTGTCAGCCGTAGCTTCAACTTCGCCGGGGAAGTGACCATAGGTGGAGTCATATTTTAAAAGATGAGCGTTTGTTTTTGTATCGGTCAGATCGTTGACTGCGACGACTTCAAGGTCACGCCCGTGACGCTCAAGGATAGCCTTGAGAGATTGGCGCCCAATGCGTCCAAAGCCATTAATGCCTATGCGAGTTGTCATGTGGATTGTTCTCCTTCTGCGCTAATGTAGCTCTTGTTTACTGTATATACACACGAAAAAATCGTTGCTCACCCTCTCTAGAACTCTACGCCTTTGTGAAAAGTGCTGTGGAGTGGAGCTTTCTCCCTTGTTAAGTATCGCCAATAGGTCTCACAAATCAGTCACAATAGACCTGCGGCGACTCACGAAAGACTAACGGAACCTCTATTTGCAGATAACCTGAGGCACAAGAAAACAGGAGAATGTTCCACGTGAAACTCTCTCCTGTTTCACTTTGTTGCTTCTCTATTAAAGGTATCACCTGTACTAAGAGTTGGTCAAGGAGCCTCAGGGACAGGGATCACGCCAATAGAGAAGCGCACATACTCGTCGGTATAGCCAAAACCAGAACCTGGGACGCCTGCGATACCGGTCTTCTCAAAGAGAGAGAAAGCATCCTCTCCCGGGCGCAACTTGCTCCAATTGTAGACTGTGGCGTCATCGTCGACGAAAATGCGCTCGAACACGTGTTGTTCTGCATCGATGCGTTGTAGTTGAGCGATGAACCGTTGCCTTCGCAGTCGATAGAAGGCTCGTAACTTTTCGCCGAGCCATGGACGCAGGTGTATCAAGCGAATATATGCCATGAAGCGTAATTGCCAATCCGCCGGAAGCGTTGCCATGCTATTGGACCAACCGGGCGCGATAGCGTGCGCAATGGCAGGATTGCCGGTAGTCACCCAACCAAAACGTTCTCCTGTCAATGTGTGCGTTTTTGAGAAACTGCTCACAAAGATACAATGTCGAAAAACATCGGGAGGGGTAAACGTCGCCATGCGCTCGCGATCTTCCTCCGGCTTCCCCGTGCCGATATAGGCGAGGTCAGCGAGGATAAGTATCTCTCTACCTGCTTTGTGGTACCTTGAAAGTACGGCGTGAAGTGCATTAAGTTCACCAGGTGAATAAGCGAAGGTGGTAGGATTATTGGTGATGGTCAGGTAAATGACGCGAATATGAGGATCTTCCTCGAGTACCTGGTCAAGTTTCTCTGCGGTAAGCTTAAATTGGTCTTCCTCGCGGGTCTGATACCTGTGCAAGCGGTATCCGTAAGATCTTGCCTGCCATTCGGGAATACTAAAGCCGGGTTCGGGAAACAAGATGGCTGTTTCTGTTAAGCCCTGCTCCCGGTACATCTGACTTAACCCGCACATTACTTTGTTGAGGCAGTCCATCGCGCCGAGGCCAAGGTAGAGCTGGTCCTTTGTGACTGAAAGCCCCCAACCTTGCATTTCTTCTGCGAGCCAACTGCGTAAGATGGGATTTCCTATAGCATGAATATCGTAGATGCGCAGGTCTATATGTTCCGATAGTAGTAATCGTTCACACTCCATCATCTGATTTCGTAACCAGAGGTATGTTTCACCCGTCGCAGTATATCCGTGTAATTGTTCGTTTGGTAGCGCGATCCCTAACTCTTCCGCCAGCATGCGATAGTCGCCATGACCGCCTGGTTCTCCCTCGCACTCGGTAATCAAACGTACATTTACGTCGCCGATAGTGCGATTCACTATCTCCGTCTGCATGACCTCTTCAGTAATATTCAATTCACGGCACTGTCTTTCCAATTCTGCAACCATCTGTGCCATGACGCGAATGGGGCCGGCGCCTTGTTGAAGTATAGGACGATAGTGGGGAAGCAATTGATGGCGTAGCTGCTGGAGTATAGTATGCTGTTCGGAGATCGATGGCAATGTTATGGAAGAGTTGGGCGAAGCCACAGGAATTTTGTGGGAAATCACCATGTTACTCCCTTCGTTGCGCCTTTCATGACGCATTCTCACTAGAGAAGAGCCTGGTCCACATTGACTGGCTGTACCTAAAAGTGTAGCATATTGTGTGATGCAAAAACAAGCCGATCAGCAATATTGGTCAACTATAATTTAGACGTGGATCGTAAGATGAAATGAATGATCAGAAAAGATTGCGATGTTTCACGTGAAACATCGCAATCTTTTCTGATCATTGTTCTTACTAATTTATGTTTTGACAAAATGTTTCACGTGGAACATTTAAAAACTACAGGACATGAAACGCCCCTTCTTTAACCGCCTGGCTCATGGTCGCGATATCAGGCGATAAAACGCGATCATGTTCAAGCATAGGAACATATGAGCGCGCGATTTCATAGGCTTGCTGAACACCCAGCCCTGGCTTCAAGGGCTTGCGGAACTCGAGCATTTGCGCCGCGCAAAGTAATTCAATGGCCACGACCTGTTGTGTTTGCTCAATGATACGCAAAAGCTTATTGGCGCTGGTTACGCCCATACTGACAAAATCTTCCATGCCGGCGGATGTTGGGATGGAATCAATGCTGGCGGGGTGTGCCAGTATTTTTATCTCGTTAACGAGGGCCGCGGCAACGTATTGCGTAATCATAAAGCCGGAGTTAAGCCCGGGATTGGGGGTCAGGAAGAGAGGAGCGCCGTTTTCATCCCAGTCGTTGGGACCCATCAAGCTGTAGATACGCCGCTCGGCGAAACTCGCCAACTGCGTCAGCGCGATTGCCAGCATGTCGAGGGCCAGCGCCAGTGGTTGCCCGTGAAAATTCCCTCCGCTTAGCACATCGCCGTCCTCCGGAAAAACGAGGGGATTATCAGTTACAGCTCCGAGTTCGCGCTCAAAAACGTTTGCGCAATAGTCAATGGCGTCGCGGATA
>JBGQJX010000343.1:0-4900 GCA_041499255.1 Ktedonobacteraceae bacterium
ATGATTACGTTGAGAGAGTAGAAGCCCTGCTGCGCGCCCAGGATGATCAAACATTACTGGGTAAGCCGCATCCCTATCAATTTCTGGTGGCAGTTAATCACAGCTATAGCGATGTTGTGCTCATGAGAGAATCTCTGGAAAGCAAAGGAACGCCACCCCAGACTGGGGACCCACAGCCTGGGTACCCTAAATCATCAAGAGAAGTGCCTTCGAAGAATGAACGCTTTGTGGTGGTGGGAGACTCCAGCAGTGATATACTGGGCGGACGCGCAGCTGGAGCAATTACTGTGGCCGTGCTTACGGGTGCTCGCACGCCAGAAGCTCGGCGACTGTTAGAGCAAAACAACCCCGATTTTATTATTGAAGACGTCACAAAACTACCAGAATTACTAGAAAAGATGGATAGCCTTGCAACCATCCAGCAACTTCAGTTCGTTGAAAAGGGAAAGGCAGAGCGACTCCTGCAACGCTGGTTTGCGCGGCATATGAAATTGAATCCTGAAAGCGTGATCTTGACTCCAAAAGCCGTCTCGCTGAACTCATTTAATGGGGTTTACTGTCTCGATGGTAAAGACTTCTTTTTTAAGACGCATATCGAAGAGCAGGGTATAGTTGAGGAATACTATCATGCTGATATGCTACACCAGGCAGGATACAACATCGTCAGACCACTGCAAACAATACATGAGGAGGGGCGGCAGATGGTAATTTACCCCGTCATTCGATGGCCCGTCATGTTTGACCTGGTGCGCGAAGTCGAAAATGGTGGCGCGGAACGTGATGCATTTGAGACGATTATAGCTGCTGAAAAACGGGAATGTGAGCGCCTGTTAACCATATACGAAGAGACACTCGCACAGAGTACAGCCGCAGAAAATGCACGGGCGCCCATTCATCAACTATTCTGGCATCGCCTGGCTGGAGGACGTTATAAGAACTTCTATCAAAGGAAATTTGTGCTGTTTCCAAATGATGCGAGGAGCAGGCAAGCGGAGAAAGGGATATCCTTTGACGAACTACTTACTTATCGTTGGACGATCTATGACCAGCATGGGGCGATTATTGTAGGGAAACAAAGCCAGCCAACCTTAGGCCAGTTGATTGAGCGAGCCAGCAGCGTGCTTGACCCTGCTCGTGAGGCAATGACAGTCATAGGACATGGTGATGCACATTTTGGCAATGTCTTTTTGCAAGATAGGAAAGACTATCTCTATTTTGATCCAGCCTTTGCTGGTCGTCATTCGCCGCTGCTTGATATTGTCAAACCCTTCTTTCATAATGTATATGCAACATGGATGTATTTCCCGCTGGAAATTGCGCAGAGCTTGCAAGTGTCTGTTGCGGTGCGTGGTTCGGACATTTTCGTCCAGCATAATTTTGAGTTGACAGCCATACGCCAGGCCATCTACGAGACAAAATTACGCTTTCTCTTTGCTCCTCTCAGGGAAATGTTAGATTCACGAGGTGGACTCCCTGAAGATTGGAAAGAAATCGTGTGGCTGGCTACGATGTGTTGCCCATTGCTGACAATTAACCTGCTTGATAAAAAACGCATACCGCCTGCAGTTAGCTGGCTAGGATTGGCGCAGGCTATTGAGATGGGAGATAGAGCAGCAAGCGATGAGAGGAAGTAGATGATCGCTATTATTGATTACGGGGCGGGTAACATGCATAGTATCGAAAAAGCCCTGGAATATGTCGGAGCGCGGGCAGTCGTGACCGATGACCCCGCAGTTGTTGCTGCTGCCCACGCGGTGGTACTGCCTGGTGTTGGATCAGGCGGGACGGCTATGGCGCGCATGATAGAACGGGGATTAGATGATGCTATTCGCCAGGCAACGCAACAGGGAAAGCCATTTTTGGGGATCTGCCTTGGTATGCAACTGTTAGCAGAGCATCATGCCGAAGGAGAGGTTCAAGGGTTGGGACTCTTTCGCGGAGAGGTGAGACGTATCCCTGATGGACCGAAGATTCCGCATATGGGGTGGAATCAGGTGATGCCGTTGCGGGAAGGATTGCCTATCTTTGCTGGCCTGCCGCAAAATGCCTACTTTTATTTCGCCCACTCCTACTATGTTGAGCCACAGGATCAGCACGGCGTCGCGGCGGTCACCGATTATGGTTCTCCCTTTTGCAGCGTCATCGTTGATGAGCATATCTGGGGGACACAATTCCACCCTGAAAAAAGTGGGAGCGTGGGTTTGCAGCTACTGAGCAATTTTGTAAAGTGGATAAAGCGGTGAGGCCATGATAGTTCTTCCAGCGATTGATATCAAAAACGGGCAGTGCGTGAGATTATATCAGGGAGACTATGACCGTGTTACAACTTACGATGCAGACCCGGTACAGGTAGCACGGCGCTGGCAGGATGCCGGGGCAAGCTGGCTTCATGTAGTTGACCTGGATGGAGCGGCCGCAGGTCAACCTGTCAATGTTGCGCTGATAAGGCGCATGCGCGAGGCTACAAGGCTGCATATTGAGGTTGGTGGAGGCTTGCGCTCTTTAGCTCAGGTTAAACAGGTGCTTGAGCTGGGTATTGAACGCGTTATTCTTGGTACCGTCGCGCTCACAGACCAGGCGCTACTTGAGGAATCTCTCCAACGTTGGGGCGAACGAATTGCTGTTGGCCTGGATGCGCGAAATGGCTGGGTCGCTACCTCGGGCTGGCGTGAGACTTCAAGTACGCGGGCTTTGTCGCTGGCTACTGAATTGCGTTTGCTGGGTGTGCGACGTTTTATTTATACTGATATCGCGCGTGATGGCGCTCTGAGTGGGCCGAATCTAGAAGCATTGGCGGAGATGAAGAAAGTGATTACTGAAAGTGGAGTGATGTCTCAGGAGAGGAGACAGTCATCATGTTCTTTGATTGCCTCTGGCGGCGTCAGTTCAATCGCTGATTTACGTGCTATCGCTGCGCTCGACATTGAAGGCGCTATTGTTGGCAGGGCGATCTACACGGGAGATGTGGACCTCTCGAGCGCAATTCAGCAGCTAAAGAAGAGAGACAAATAGACATGTTAACCAAGCGTATTATCCCGTGCCTCGATGTTGCAGAAGGGCGAGTTGTCAAGGGGGTTCATTTTATGAATTTACGTGATGCAGGGAACCCCGTGGAGCTTGCCGCGTTTTATAATAAAGAAGGCGCAGATGAACTCGTTTTTCTTGATATAACAGCATCCTATGAAAACCGAGCAACGATGCTAGATGTTGTACGCCAGACGGCCGAACAGGTTTTTATCCCTGTAACAGTTGGTGGGGGTATTCGCAGCGTTGAGGATATCCGCGCAACGTTAGGTGCAGGCGCTGATAAGACCTCGCTTAATACAGCTGCGGTTCAGTTTCCTGAGTTGATCCGCGCCGGGTCCGAACAATTCGGAGCGCAGTGCATCGTGCTGGCAATTGATGCGCGTAGCAATCCCGCTATGCCCAGTGGGTACGAAGTGTATATTCATGGCGGTCGTACCCCAACAGGGATGGATGTGTTAGAGTGGGCTCAGCGCGGTGTGGAACTCGGCGCGGGAGAAATTCTGCTGACGAGCATGGATCGCGATGGGACACAACAGGGGTATGATTTGACGCTCAATGCGCTGATTGCTACGAGTGTCTCTATACCTGTCATAGCTTCGGGGGGCGTCGGCACCCTGGAGCATATCTATGATGGCTTAACTGAAGGTGGCGCTGACGCGGTATTGGCCGCGTCGATCTTCCATTTTGGCCAGTTTCGCGTCGGTGATGTAAAGAGTTATTTGCAAATGAGAGGGGTAACGGTGCGACCATGCTAAAATTCGATCGCCAGGGGCTACTGCCAGTCGTGATTCAAGATGATGCAACAGGTGAGGTGTTGATGGTGGCATTTATGAACGAGGAGGCATTTTCTCTGACGCGTCAGACAGGCTTTACGCACTTTTTCAGTCGCTCGCGCAATACTATCTGGCGCAAGGGAGAACAATCAGGTAACGTGCAGGAGGTACGTGGTATCTTCGTGAATTGCGAAGAGAGCAGCCTGTTGATCAAGGTAATACAACATGGCGGTGCGGCGTGCCATACTGGCTATCGCAGTTGCTATTATCGCCGTCTTTTACCGGACGATGCCTACCAGGTTGAAGCGGAGCGCGTGTTTGATCCTGAGATTGTCTATGGTGAAACATCCTCTAACGACGAAGTTAATTTTCATATAGCCATTGACTATGCACGAACAGAAGAACAACAGAAGTTAGAGGATGAGCTGCGCCAATTATATGGGGTGTACCAGTACCTGCGTGATAATGATATGAGTGAAGAGTCGAATACCTCGCGTCTGCTCCAGGAACGCAGCCACAGTTACCTGGTGGCACGCCTGGCCGACGAATTACAAGAATTGGCCGATGTACAGACTGGCGAGCATATTCATACTGATAGGGAGAACGATACGATCCTGGAGGCAAGCCAGGTTGGTTACTGGCTGATGTTGCTGGCGGCGACCGATAAATTGCGCTATGAAGATTTTACGCCCCATGCATCAGTTTTGAGCGGCTATCACGAACGGTACGGTGAGAGCAAGGCCATAGAGCTGCGTCAGGATTGCCTGAATCTGCTCACGGCCCGACAGCCAACCACCCTCGATCAGGGGTTGCATCTTGGCTTTGCCTTGATTGGCTGGGCGTGTGCCGAGGCGAATGTAAGCCCTTTGGCTCCAGCTGAGTTTGATTTGGAACAGATGCGACGGAAGGGGTTGGTGAGGTAGAGCTGAATTCTTTCGTGGCCAGGCAGGCCGTAACTCAATGAAAACAGGTGATGATAGAAAATGCACAGCCTGGGCGCCCAGGCCGTGCATTTTCTATGCTCATTATTATTCGTCTACAATTTTCCTAGAACTACCTCGACCGTGTAACCTTCGAGCTTCTTCAGCGAGGTGGGCGAG
>JBGQJX010000344.1:0-4876 GCA_041499255.1 Ktedonobacteraceae bacterium
CGAGCAATAAACACATTGCCGAAGTAGTCGGCAGTTGTGACAGAACCAGCCTGACCATGTCACACTCTGACACGTCCTCTTCAAGATTGCCATTGCACATAAAATACTCTTCGCTCAATGCATCATTGCCGCTGCCATATAGCGTTGGAAATGGTACAAGCGTGACATGCTTGCGCTTGCGCCATTCGCTGCGCAGTTGATTCAGCGCAATGCGAAAGAGCCATGGCGCAAAATGCAGCTCCTCTCCATTCATACGATGCAACGCACGATACGCAGCCAGCAATGACTCCTGACAGAGGTCTTGTGTCAATTGCACATCATGCGTCATGCTATAGAGCATGCGCCGGATACGTGGTTCGTAGAGTACAACCAGTGCCTCAAAGGCCGACTCCGATCCCTGACAGGCGTCGATAATGAGCTGGGACTCGTCTTCCACTACTCTCATAGAACACCATTTAACATTCGGGGAATTGCTCGACCCCTTGTTAGATATAATGCACAAAAAGAACGGTTTGTAGCGATTCTCATACATCTGGGAAAAACTGAACATGGGTGCGCAACTGAACAGTCTCTCTTTTAGTGTAATATGCTGATCAGAAGAAAAATATGAAGTAGCTCACATTTTGAGCAGCACGTTACTGTGCTTTGAAGCGAGGCAGGTGAATATGATCGCTCACGGCATCAAAGACTACCGCGACCGGGAGATTGATACGCAGTTCGGCTGGTTCCGTTTCCACGATATTCGACATCACGCGTGGCCCCTCTTCCAACTGCACCACGGCCACATTATAGGGCGTATCCCGCACAAATTCGGGAGATTTGTTCTGGTGAATGATGGTGTAGGAGTAGATCACGCCGCGGCCAGAAGCTTCAACCCAGCGTACAACAGTAGAGCCACAGCGCATACAATAGAGCCGCGGATAGAACTGGTGCTGCTGGCACCTGTCGCAATACTGTAGCAATAGTTTGCCCTGCTTGCATCCTTCCCAGAACGGGCGGTTTAGCTCCGTTACAACCGGCAAAGGTTTTGGGTGGAAATCGCCTGGCATGTTGTCGTTTCTCCTTGCAAGTATGTTGCAGTGAGTATACTCGATTTATTCAGCAGAAACAAGAAATATGGTCCCTTGCTTGCTATACCCTCGCGCAGGAATCTATAATGGTGCAATGCGAACTATGGAAAGCGGGACAATCAGATGACGATGCATAGCTCTGAATATCCTATTGCACATTTTAGTATCCGCGCCGCAGGTGAACAGGCGAAATTCGTCGAGTATTCCCCGCCTTTTGGACCGTACCAGGGAACGTATAAAGCTCCGGAAGGCAATTATTACGAACCAGATATCTACATTGAAGTATGCAATACTCTTGAAGAGTTTGAACGCATGAGAGCTTATAGCACTGTGCTCTACATGCTCCATGAACGTTTCTGGTCAAAAGACGCGCGCATCGCGGAGCGCACCAAAGCCCTGTTATTTGAACTAGCCCAGGCGGCTAAGGCGGGCCATCAGGGATTGACAGTCACTCACTACGATACGCGAGGATTAAAAAGATATACCTTTGGCCTGATCTACATTTCCCCACGCAGCCAGAATGAGCGGGCATTTATCGGCTACACTCGTTTATATAAACCCCAGGCCGCTTTACCCATCGGTCGACCCCGCTCGTTATCCTTCTACGAGAGCATTCCAAGAATTCCAGACGCGCTTTTAGGTTGTGAAATGTCCAGTCTCTCACTACACGGGAGTCCATATTCAGAGTCAGCTTTTATCCCGGATATCGACATCAACAGGCTGAACGTGTGGAGCATCAACGACCTCAGAATAGATCTCACTACCCTCCGTGGCGGAGATCAACTCATCGAGTATGTGAGCGGAATCATTCTTCTGAAAAGAAAACCGAACGCGGACGCGCTCAATTGGTAACACTACAATCGTACGGATCCGATTATGCAGATAAACAAAATCATCCGGCCAGCCGTAGGGGCCGATTTATCGCGCCCACCGCCGATTTATCGGCCTTGGTGGCCAGGTGAATAAGTTAAAAATCATTATCGCATCCCACCAGTTCAGGGAGAAAAAACCTTATGCCAAGCTATAACGGACGCATAGCCATCGTCGGCGTCGCCGAATCGGACTACGGCAGAGTCCCGCACATGACAGAAATGGAACTGCACGCCCAGGCACTTTGGCGCGCACTGGATGACAGCGGCCTCCACAAAAACGACATCGACGCGGTCTTCTGTAGCTCACACTCGTTGGGCATGCCCACGGTGATGCTCTGCGAATATTTGCAATTATTTCCACGTTACAGTGATACCACATCCATTGGTGGCTCCTCATTTGAAGCACACCTCAACCACGCGGTCGCCGCTATTCGTGCTGGTAAGTGCGAAGTCGCGTTGATCACCTATGCCAGCAACCAGCTTTCTAGCCGGGGACGTATGATCGGCACAGGCGGGAGACCCGCGACTATTCCAGAAGCAACGTATGAAGCGCCCTATGGCAACACACTGGTCGGCGCTTATGCAATGGCAGCCCGCCGTCATATGCACGAGTATGGCACGACCTCCGAGCAACTTGCCGAGATCGCGGTCATCACGCGGCGTCACGCGATGCTCAATCCACTCGCAATGTACCGGGAACCAATTACTGTTCAAGATGTGCTCAACTCGCGTATGATCGCCGATCCACTCCACCTGCTGGACTGCTGTGTCGTCAGTGACGGAGGCGGCGCAGTATTAGTAACAACGGAAGCACGAGCGCGCGACCTTAAGCAGAAACCTATTTTCGTCCTGGGAAGCAGCGAAAGTCACACGCATGCCCATATCTCGCAGATGCCGGATATGACTGTTACCGCTGCTGCTGTAACTGCCCCGCGCGCTTTTGCCGAGGCAGGAATTTCTCCCTCCGAAATTGACATGGCTATGATCTACGATTCGTTCACTATTACCGTTCTGCTGCTGCTCGAAGATCTGGGCTTTTGCAAAAAAGGCGAGGGGGGAGCCTTCGTGCAGGAGGGACGAATCGCTTTGGGCGGACAATTACCGGTCAATACCGATGGGGGAGGGCTATCATCCAACCATCCCGGCATGCGCGGTATCTTTCTGATTATCGAGGCCACACGCCAGTTGCGCAGCCAATGTGGACCTCGCCAGGTGGAAGGGGCGAAACTGGCGGTAGCTCATGGTAGTGGCGGCCTGCTTTCTTCACAGGCCACCACCATCCTGGGAAATGATTGACTGGCGCAAGCACAGCATCATTCTGGCAACTGTGCCAGCGATGATTTCACTTCGACGTAGCGCGCGAGGATGAAAACAAGGTCTGAGAGACGGTTCAAGTAGCGCACAACTTCACCATTCTCGATGACGCTATCATGCAGCAATTTTACCGCCATACGCTCTGCGCGGCGAATAATCGTGCGCGCCAGGTCAAGCGCAGCTCCATCGAGAGTATCGCCTGGAACGATAAACTTGTTTGGTATTTCTACTTCTTGCTTGAGGGCCTCTTCAACTTGCTCCAGCCTCTGTACATGCTCAGTTGTCATACGAAAGCCCATTTTTTCATAGTTCTCCGGCGTTGTGGCCAGTTCAGCCATCAGGTAATAGAGTTCGTTTTGAATATCGAAAATGATCTTTTTCACCTGCGGGTCCCGCGTCATCGCGCGAGCCAGACCCAGTGCAGAGGTTGCTTCATCAACTGTGCCGAATGTATCCGGGCGTGGGTCGTATTTCGCTACCCGCTCCTCCCCAAGCAAACCTGTATATCCCGTGTCACCTGTGCCTGTCGTTACTTTCGCCATGTATGTAAACTCCTGATCGCTCATTTGCAGCATAGTAGCGATAAGCTCGACTGACACGCCGCCAATCTAGTTCTCGCCCACGTACCGGACGCTCCTCATTCAATGCTTCAAGCCAGTTGGTTGCCAGGAAACGCCGCCTCAAGTTAGATAGGTCTATCTGCTCATCAGCCGGGAATAACGCTTTATAGAGCAAGGTCGCTTCGGCAAGTGTAATGATGCCATCACCCGCTGCGGGTTCCTTCAGTATGCCCATGGGACGCGTCTCTTTACTTGAGACAGCTCTCGCTTCCTGCCTCCACCATTCTACACTCTGATTTTCACCCATGTCCGCCAGGTAGCGCAGCACAATCTCCGGGTCACGCTGTACTTCTGACCGAAGAGCATGAAGCGCTGTGCGCAAAACAGGCCGTACTTCCGAATCAAGCGCCCGTTGATTTGACTCGATCTCGCTGACAGGCGTCCATCCCACGCGCAAGCTGGGTACGGCATGCGCGTGGAGATTGGGGCGAAGCTCATCGCGGTTTGCCCGCAAGAGAACACTATGAATCAGTGAAACAGCCGATCCCTGCTCCGTGCTGCCCCAGACATAGACCTGCTGTTCATGCCAGCCCGCTTTCATCTGAATCAATGAGGCATTCACAGGCCACATCAGAAGAGCTTCGATGGTACGGTCAACCGCTTCGGTCACAGACTCAGTGCCAAGGACCAGCCGCATCGGTGGTCCCCAGGGGCCTTCGCGCAACAATATCCATAACGACCAATCACGCACCGCAAAAATAGCAACACTTGCCGTGACGATCAAACGCCGCGGCGCGACATCACGAGCAGGTTGGGAGGCTATCCCACTATTTGGTCGACCCGTCGATGGCGTACTCATTTTCTCTACTCCAATTATCGATGGTTTGATTACTATCGATCAATATAACACGTTTGCCGGGTTAATGCTACACCCGCCTCGCATCAAGGTGCATAAACCGTCTGTAGGGGCCGATTTATCGCGCCCACCGCCGATTTATCGGCCCTCTCACCCCCCACACCCTCACGCTCGCACACTGAAAACTATTTCATACACCCCTCG
>JBGQJX010000345.1:0-4849 GCA_041499255.1 Ktedonobacteraceae bacterium
CAACAGATCCGACAATCACCGTGACCGGTCCCGCTCCTTGCGTGTAATTCCCTGTTGAACCGTCATTGACGACACAATTACTATTGTAGGTCCCTGATTGAATGGCAGGACACGTGCTGCTATTCAAAGCCAGTTGTTTACTTCTCTGGTAGTTATGGTCATGCGCTTGCAAGATCAGATCCACTTTTTTACTGACCAGCAGGTTATTGAGATCATTGCCGATATCGCAGGGCATGACCCCCATGCTGATGCAGACTTTATGCATGCCCACAATCACCCACGGTATTCCCGCCGCCCGTGCAGCATCAATCGTATTGGACACCCAATTGTAGTGCGCGGTTCCAGCCGCGTACGAGTACGCTCCTCCATTGGTAAAAGTCAGATTTGGGGAGATCATCACAAACCGGGCGATGGGAGCAGAAGCGGGATAATCAAAGTAGAATTCTTTCCCATAGGTTCCTACGGCTCCCAACCTGTCAGGAAGACACTGCACAAAATTATCTATCAGTCCATCCTGAGATTCTCCTCCATCCTCGTGGTTCCCGGAAAGCAGTTCAAATGGAAAGGTGCTGCCCACCCGACTTTGCACATAGGAACACCACTTCGATTCAGGCGCGATCTCCGAGTAACTGAGGTCTCCTATAGCTAAATGGAATTGACTCCCAGATTGCGCGATAAGATCAAGTGCCGTTGAGGTGTTCCCATTTCCTCCGATATCCCCTCCTGCTGTAAAGGAAAAACTGGTAGACGGAGACACAGCCTGGGTTGTAGCTGCTTTAAGATGTGGAGTTACATCATATATAAAAAATAATGGCAGTGATATCATTAGTATTATAATAGAAATGAAATAGAATGGATACTTTTTCGTATATTTCGCTCGTAACGAGAAACATTTCAAATTGCTTTGGAACGGTTTCTTTTTATTTGTGCTTGTAACATGCAGGCCACTCATGTTGTTTTCCCCCCTGCCACGTTATATGGCAATAAGCTACGCCGTTTGTATGCTGGCAAGCCAGCCTCGTCTCGCCCTCGTTGCGCAAATATTCAAAAAGCCTCGCTCCCTGTTCATGCTCAAGGAGATTTACAACTGAGCTAATTTAGATGTGTAAGATGAACTTTGCCTAAGGTTCTGATAAGCTGCTTTTTGTTATGAAAATATTGCACAGTTATTATGGAAGAAATACACAGAACTGGGAAGAGCAAGCAGGTGGAGATCTGGTTAAGGTGGGATAATAATTTTATGGCAGAGGTTAAGCTTTTCACGTGTCCACTTAGCTAAACACTAAAAACCCTTGACTTTCTGTATTTTATACGTACTATTATTCTTATCCCATCATTATAAAAAAGAGGAGAAGAAGGATGTCGACCAATCGCATCGCTGGATTCCGGCTCGGGATATATGTCTTCAAAGATGCTGAAATCATCGACTTTGCTGCCCCCTATGGCGTCTTTTCAGTGGCACGGCGCTTTGATCCAGAACTGGATGCCTTTTTGATCGCCGACTCGCTGAGGCCCGTGCAAGCACAAGCAGGGTTCACTGTTCTGCCCAACTACAGTTTCAATGATCGCCCAGCGATGGATGCGTTCCTCATCCCTGGTGGTTTTGGGACACGCCAGGAGATGCATAACCGGCGCCTCCACGAGTTTATCCTCTCACTGCCTCAGGAAACGTTGCTCACGAGTGTCTGTACTGGTTCCTGGGTCTATGGCATTTTAGGATTGTTAGATGGACTCCCGGCGACGAACCGGAAAGAACCAGATCGCCAGGAGGCATCTGCTCACGGAAAAGTCCCGATTGATCGATTGGCGGAGCTTGCCCCCGCCTGCCGTATCAGTCGAGCACGTGTCGTTGATGCCGGACGCATCATCACAGCTGGCGGGATTGCCTCTGGAATGGAGATGGGATTCTATTTGTTGCGACGGGCAGGATACGATGACCACTTCCTCTCGGAAGTGGCCCGCGTCATGGAATATAGCCAGGCCTATGCCATCTATCGCGAGGATATCGAGCACGCCTGATAGGCTATCGGTGGCGAAAAGAGAAGAAGTTCATCTCCCTTCGCCATCTGCCTGCCCTCTCCATCTTTCCTTAGAACCTATCCCAATAGGCCCGTAGCCGAAATGCAGGATCCGGAGGAACAACCGAATGAGCAAGGCACACATATGAAGCGCGGGTGGGATAGAGACAGGTTGAGCGGGTCCCCCAGTCTCTATCCCACCCGCGTGCATTACTGACTATTCGGCAACCTCCACTAAGTCACCACGGCGTTGCGCGAGTGCGCGAGCGATCAGTGGCATGGCTACGCTCACCAGCATGAGGCCGGAGATGATGTAGAGCGGCGTCGCATAGTCAGGATTTTTCGTTGTCCCGAAGCTTGCGATCAGGATTGGGCCAACGATACCGCCTGCACTCCATGCGGTGAGCATGGCGCCGTAAATCGTTCCGGCATTTTTAGGTCCGAAGAAGTCGGCAGCGAAGGCCGGCATGGTGCCAAAGCCCCCACCATAACAGAGCGCGATGATGGCTGCTGGAATGAGGAGTACGACAAAGCTGCTAATCGATGGCACAATGGCGAAGACGATGACCTGAATGATGAATATGCTCAGGAAAGCGAACGGGCGGCCGATGCCATCGGAGAGCCAGCCCCAGAACAAGCGACCCGCGCCATTGAAGATGCCGATGACGCTGACAAGGAGCGCAGCCGTCACTGCATCGACGCCGGTAAACTTCTGCGCCAACGGCGAAGCCACAGAGATCAGAGCGGCGCCGGCGGTAACGTTCAGGGCAAGAATCAGCCACAGGACGTACCATCTTGGCAGCCGCAAGGCCTCCGGTAGGGTATAATCACGCCGGGAACGGTCCAACTGCTGTCGTGCTGAAGGTGTCCAGCCGGCGGGGGCATAGCCCTCCGGGGGCATGCGGAAAAATTGTGCTACGATAACGATCACCACAAGATAGGCGATACCCAGATAAAGAAAGGTGCTCCCCAGGCCAACAGATTTAATCAGTGCCGCCGCGACCGGTGATGTGATGAGAGCTCCTCCCCCAAAGCCTGCAACGGCCAGTCCAGTGATGAAGCCACGCCGATCGGGGAACCACTTGATAAGCATCGCGAGTGCCACGATATAACCAAGGCCAACACCAATACCGCCAATGATTCCGAAGGTGAGATATAGAATGAAGATGTTCGGTGTAGCAAGTGTCGCCAGGAGGACACCTAGTCCATACAGGATGCCACCCGCAGTAGCAACAATGCGGGGACCGAAGCGGTTATTCAAGTACCCGCCGAAACCGGCAGTGACGCCGAGGGCAAGTAGTACAATACTAAAGGTGAGGTTGGCCTGCAGCCTGGAAACATGGTACGACGCGATCACTGGATTGAGAAAGACGCTCCAGGCATAGACGGAACCTAATGCGAGCTGCATACAGAAGGCGGTGATAGCTAATACCCAGCGGTTCGGGAGGGAATTTCGGACCGAAGAACTGCTCATGAAAGTCTCCTCTCACATGACTTCTAGATATAAAGTACTATTCCATGAGATGCCTACTATGAAGAAAATACGTAGCCAATCGATGCGAATGGTATGTCAGAGTGGTGGGTTCATGGCTGGGGTCTCGGCCCAACCTCCCTTCACACTGTGCGCTACGTCTGAAGACAGTGACTATCCTCCTTTCCAATGGACAAAACCATACTCTCATGCCTTTCGTTTTCCTTCACGCCACCGGTAATTCCTCGAATCGGTTTAGACCAGCATTGTGCAATGAAATTCACGGGTCGTTAAAGGCTGCCATGTATAGCCATGATAATGTCCAGTGAACGAAAAGTGTTCACAGCTTTCCCTTGCGTTTGGAAAGCTGTGAACACTTTCAACATTGTCTCCCCTATACTTCTCGCTTGATACGGGGTTATGCGCCGCGACGGCTCTCTCGGTCGAGCCACCTCTATTCGTTTCTATACCATATTTATTCAATAACGTCAATGACTCACCTGACAAATAAGCTGATCATTGAGCACCCTACTGGCCACTAGAGATGTGTGTTCCTGCATACATGGCTCTACGACTAGTACGCTAACTGATACAGGGCCGTAGCAAGCACAGTTGCGCCACTTGCAGCATCCCCCAGTGTGGTATACTCGGCAGCGCTATGCGAGCGACCCTCTACACTGGGCACAAATAGCATGGCCGTCGGCAGGTGCCGTGCCATCTCCTGGCTGTCATGCCCGGCTCCACTTGGCATCCCTCTCCAGCTTGTCCCACATGTCTCTGCGGACGAGATAAGGACAGACTGGAGCGCCAGGTCCATGCTGCTTGGCAGGCTATCACTCGTTATCTCACACGAAACCGCAAGTCCTCGCTCCTGCGCAATGGCCTCGCAGCGAGCCCGGATGGCAACCGCCAGGCGTTGCTTAGTCTCTTCTTCAGGATGGCGCAAATCGAGGGAAAAGCTCACCTCGTCTGGGATGACATTCACCGCCCCAGGCTTGACCTCCCACTTCCCGAGCGTGACCACAGCGGGTCGCCCTTCCCGCTCAACCAGTCGGGTGATCTCGACGGCCATCTGTGCCGCTCCTTGCAGAGCATCGCGCCGCAGATCCATTGGCGTGGTGCCTGCATGATCCGCTCGGCCCTTGACGGTGATCCATTGGTGTTGCAGGCCGACAATGGCCTGCACGATCCCAAGATCAACCCGTTCATCAAACAACATGCGGCCTTGCTCAATATGCAATTCGACAAACACATCCAGGTCGCGACGCACGGCCTCGCTGTACCGCTCTGGAGGCAGACCAGCAACGCGCATAGCCTCAGCGATGGACATGCCCTGGTCATCACGCAAACGCTCCAGTTC
>JBGQJX010000346.1:0-4838 GCA_041499255.1 Ktedonobacteraceae bacterium
ACCATCAGTGGGAGCACCACCACCACCACCAAGTACTACACCGCGAGGGGCCAGCGCATCGGTGTGATGGTGGGTAATGGCCTCTCGTACCTGCTTTCAGGCAGCCGGGGTAGTGGTACGGTGGCGCTCACCAGCACCGGGAGTGTGCAGGCGGTGCAACTGTACTCGCCCTATGGCTCGGTGCGTTATAGTTGGGGCACCATGCCCACTACCTACAACTTCACGGGGCAGCGGTTGGATAGTCAGACGGGGTTGCTCTACTATAATTTCCGCTACTATGACCCGGTGGGTGGGAGGTTTGTGCGGGCGGATACGGCGCTCACCAATGCCACGGGGATGGATCCCTATGCCTATGTGGGGGATAACCCGGAGACGAAGAATGACCCGTCGGGCCACTGCAGCTGGAATGATTTTGGGTGCTGGGGAAGTGCGGTATACCATGTTGTTGTTGGTGCTGCTGAGATGGTTACTGGTTATGATGATAGCGATGACGCATGCACAGCGTTAGGGGTATAATGGCTATTATATCCTTGAACAAGGTAACACTCTATCCACGAAGTAGAACTGCATAAAAAAGAGGAAAAGAAGGAGACGCTACTTCCTGTCAATGAACCGGACCGTAGCCTTTCTTTGACCATGCTGTTCTTTTTCCTTTATGACATACTCACTTCCTTCCTGGGAGGAAACGCCCTATGAAAGATCGTGCAATCCATCTCTTTCCCCATGCGGAATTACCCCCTGATCACGGCCATTTCTGGTCGTTTCCAGAGCCTGCAACCGGCTTACTGGCCTTGGCCTTCTACGAAAGCGAACAGAATGCAATTGCCTTTACACTGCTAGATCTCAATACCTCTACTTTGCTACACAACACCCGCATTTCTGTTTACGGTACTCACGTAGTGATGCTGTATCTCGCTTGTAATGCGAAGCAAGACCTTTGGGCAATTGCTGCCCTTGTTTATGATGGTCAAGCATATGACTACCGCCTGAAATTATATTTGCTCTCTCAAGAGGATAAGGGCAAATTCACAATGTCGGAACCAATATCCATTGAGCAAGAGGACAACGACAATCTCAGTACAGTTGGCGGCATTCATGCTCTGGTAGTGGATAATACAAATAGGCACATGGCACAGGTGGTGTATGAACGTGACTGGGTCGATAATATTGACTTGCCCATACTAATGGTGAAACAGGTAGATCTGGCTACTTTCACGATCCAGGAGTTTAAGGTAGATTACTTTGCTCGGTTACTTATTTGCAGACGCCCTTCATCAGTGATGATACTTTCTGCTCACTTTTCCAATGACTATACCAGAAAATATTATATATGGCGAGTATACCTATCAAACAGTAAATACTTCACGGGGAAAAGTGATTGGGCCTCTCCTGTTGGGCTCCATCTTACTCTGGCCAATCCGCAGCGGGAATCATTCAGTCGGCTGGATGAGAGAATCATTATTACAGCAAAGATCATCGCCGATGCTCCGTTCACGGAGTGGGCAGCTGAGCGCTATATTGTTGGCATGGCGATGGTGCAAACAGCGGAAAAACAGAGCTATGGGTATATTGGTCCAGTACCCAGCGTCCAAAAAACCGACTCGCTGCTGTATATTGACGCGTCAGGTAATATTGTGCAGCAGTGTACCTCTACAGTAGGTCTCTATATTGATCTCTGTTGTTGCGAGCAGACAGTCGTCGGCGTTGATTTGCAAGAGCCGCAATGGCGGCTGTGGAATTGGCAACCGCTGCGAGAGACGAAGTTGCATCAAGTTATGCTGCTGCCTGAAGATGTCATACGAGCAAGTGTCGTTGCCAATCACTCGCACCATGACCAGGGAAGCGACCTGTTCTGGCTGATTGAAGAGTATCGTGGCGCTATCTGTGTGACTAGGCGCAATGCCCAGACGCTTGAAGAGGTTGATTCACCTATCTTTCTACCTGATGTTCATCTGCTTTTACCGCAATTTGGGCCAGAGTCCTTAGATTGGCACGTGTATCAAGAAGCAGCATCCTACCGCAATACATTACTTATGCTGGTGGCGGATGATCACGAGCAATTGATTATCCACGAAATTAGCTGAGTGATAGGATATCTTCAAGAACGCTATCCACTTTACTTGTTTTCTGAAAGCAACCGAGGTCTTGCCCCGCGCAATCCGCCCGGCAAACGCTCGCTGCTGGTGGATGCGTGGGTTGCGGCAAAGCGATAGCCAGGTGGAGTCGATGAAGCTGATGCCACTCCAGCGGCCCAATTGGGTGTGCAGATAGGCTACTAGCGGGACCAGGACGGTGGGCATCAACTCGACGAAACGCTGATAGCGAACCCTCGTGGGGAACTCTCCGCACAGGTGAAGAAAGAAGGAAGCGGTGAAAATGGCCAACGCGCCCAAGAAACAATGGCTACCTTCACGCCAGAGTCGCGGGAGCTGTATAAGTATCTTCTGTAGGATGGTGTTGCATGTTGACCATGAAGAAAGCAGGAGGAAGAGATGCTTGCAGATACGCTGCAGGAAGCGGCTCTCACAGATGAGCCAACACAAAACCGCATCATCCAGGCTCTGGCACAGGACCCTGAGCTTACCATCGATGAAGCGATCAAAGCTGCTTACGCTCTCTATTCCAAAGGTCCCTGGCCTTTGGCAATGCTGGCAGTACGGCTGATTGCTGCAATGGGCTATCCACGCAATAAGCCTGCTATTGAACGTTTCATTGAGGATATCTCCTACGATAGAAATTTTCCTTATTACAAACTTTGTATAGCAACCTTAAACGAGATTGGAGTCGAAATAGTCACTCCCTATCTGATCCGGGCCATGCTGGATACACGCATTGATCATGATCCAAAGCACATCCGTCAAGGTCGAAATTACGGGAAGCTTGAGCGCTTTCGTGATGTTGAAGGGATTATGCATGTCATTGCGAGCAATGCCGCATTTGAAAGTCTCTGTAACCCAACCCTGGCTTATCTTCTGGCTCAGGTCATCGCCGATCCAGAACTTGCTGAAGAACGCTCATATTACCTGTATCATTTTCAGAAGCTAGGTGCAGAATGTGCCAGTTATGCCTTACCTGCTCTGATTGGGATGGTGCAGAAGTGGGGAGTGCAAGACGAAGATGGCAAAGAAGCCATGGAGTTGATCCACTCTTTCCCCAAAGAGACATTAGAGCCCTATAAGTATCTGCTTGCTACCCTTGGTGATGCAGGTGCGTAGTTGTCTCTTCTTTGGCGTTCGATGACGATTGTCACCTCTTGACCTTCGCGCTTCTCATCTCAAGGCTTTGGGTTACGCTTGCTTCAAAGGTGTTGTGATATACTTTACCTTAAAAGACTTCAGAGGTTAATTCACTATGATAGAGCCAGATGGAGCTATTTCCCCAGATAACACGATGTTTGTACTGCTGTGTTTTGAAGGGCCCGATGTTTATTCTACTGCTGGGGGTTTAGGGACGCGCGTCACGGAATTGAGCGAAGCCCTGGCTATGCAAGGCTACACTACCCACCTTATTTTCATCGGCGCTCCCGATAAACCCAATATTGAAGAGCGAGTTGATGGCCGCCTGATACTCAAACGCTGGTCACAATGGCTTAGCGCATACTATCCTAATGGCGTTTATGACGGCGAGGAACCAAAGCTGCAGGACTACAACAATAGCGTTCCTCCGCATATTTATCATGATATCGTGCGTCCGGCACAGGACGCGGGCAAAACGGTGGTGATCATGGGTGAGGATTGGCATACAGCAGAAGTGATGTGCCGCATTTCTGACCTGTTACACTGGTACGGGCTGCGTCAAAAGGTCGTGATGTTGTGGAACTTGAACAGCCTGATGTCCTTGCACCGCATCAACTGGGGGCGACTCAGCTTTGTCACAACGCTGTGCACGGTCAGTAAGTATATGAAGCATAAGATGTGGAACTTTGGTGTCAACCCGCTTGTCATCCCCAATGGTATTCCGGCGCGACATCTCACGCCAGTTGAGCCTAAGAATGTGACACGCTTGCGCGGGATTGCGCAGCAGGGTGATCCGCGCCGCCTTTTCTTCTTCAAGATCGGGCGCTTTGATCCCGACAAGCGCTGGATTATGGCTATTGAGGCCGTGGCACGTCTCAAGCACAGCGGCCACCCTGTTTCCCTCTTTGTACGCGGTGGTATCGAGCCGCACGGGGCCGAAGTCCTACGACATGCCTATCACCTGGGTCTGAGTGTCCGTGATGTGGTGGCTAACCGCCCGAACTTGAAACAATGCATGGATGCCGTTTCAAAGGCTGGCACTGCTGATATTTACAACCTGCGTTTCTTCCTTCCCGAAGAATTTGTGCGTACCACCTACGCTGCCGCGGATGCAACGCTGGCGAATAGCGGCCACGAGCCATTTGGCCTGGTCGCCCTCGAAGTCATGGCGGCAGGGGGGATCGCAGTTACGGGCAGCACCGGCGAGGATTATGCTATCTCATTTGAGAATGCCATTGTCACTGAAACAGATGATCCGGATGAGATTGTGGGCTATCTCCTCCACTTGCGCCGCCATCCAGAAGAGCAGGAGCGCATTCGCGCCACCGGTCGCCGTACGGCGGAGCAGTTCCTGTGGGACGAGGTGATCGAAAACCTTGTTGGGAAAATAGAGTTCCTGGCACGCAAACAGGGTATCGCGTTACAGTGAAATTGAACGTGGTTAAGAAGTGGTTAAGATTGTGGGAGTATGGTACTAGTTTTGTGTGCCTCATCCTCTAAAAATTGACGTTAGCTGGTCTATTTAGGTAGACTCAGCAGAATGAAGGTACGTAAAGTAACTGTACGTCTGTTTAGGGATGAGGTAAGTATGCCACGTTTTCG
>JBGQJX010000347.1:0-4817 GCA_041499255.1 Ktedonobacteraceae bacterium
ATCGTGTCGGCTGCAGCTTATACTACGGCGATTATCGTCGCGTTCAAGAAAATCAACAAGTGGCATGAGACGAAAAGAACTAAGAAGGCGATTGGGGCCACGTGGGGATTGGGTATGACGGCTGTTGTTGTTTCTTTGCCTATAGTGGTGGGGGCGTTTATACATTAGGGTTTTAGAAGTGATCGACGAGGGATGTGGTGGGGGCGATAATGATTTTGAACAAAATAATCCGGATATCGATTAAGAACACGGAGGGCCGATAAATCGGCCCCTACGGTTGTTCGCATTCATTTGTCAATGTGCATAATCGGCCCCCATAGACGATTTATTATTGCGCCCTGACATCATTACCCTGTCAATTCGTTATTCCCCTATTAGTTGGTTCATTCGCATAATTGGGATTCAATACATCTGCGTTATTTTTCCACAAGCTCAGGCTCAAGCGCTAGCAGGATGTAGCCATTTTTGTGTCCCGGTTCCCCGAGGTTGCTGTAATGGGCAGTTGCTGCCACTTCGCGGCCATCTTTGAGGATGATGGAGTAACGGGTTGTTTGCTCTTTATAGGTGCTCAAGAGGCCGCTGTGCATGATGCAATCTTGTTGACAGAGCATTTTGCCATGCTCGTCGTGGCAGGCAAGCAGGCTGTAGCATTTCACCTGTCCGATGACCTGATCAGCAGACCAGCCACAGAGCTGCCGGGCGGCTTCATTATAGAGAACAACGGTCCTGTCTGCTGCGAGCACCAGGAGGGGTGATGGCATGTGTTCAAAGGCGGCGAGTGCCAGTTGTTCTTGCTTTGCCGGTGCTGAGGCGGGGGATGCGGTGACAGGCATATTCAAGCGATAACCTACGCCACGCACAGTTTCAATAGGAGCATCGCTTTCCATAACCTGGCTAAGCTTGCGGCGAAGATTGCTGATATGAATATCTACAGCACGATCAAATGGATCGTTATGCTGGAAGCCGGGGGTGAGTTCGAGTAATTGCGCGCGTGAAAATGCGCGACCAGAGTAGCGCAAGAGGAGATACAGGAGCTCGTATTCCAATCCGGTCAGCGCAATTACTTCCCCGGCGACTCGTACCTGCCGCTGCTCAGGGTCTAGTTCGAGCTGACCACAGTGCAGTACGTGAGGCTCTCCGCCTTCATGCAGGTTGATCCGGCGCAAAATGGCCTTCATACGGGCGAGCAATTCTCGTGGATGGAACGGCAAAACAAGGCAATCATCCGCGCCAGCGGTGAAGGCGAGTAGTTTGCCAAGTTCATCGGGCTTATCGCTCAGGATGAAGATCGCTGATTGATCATCATCTTGCCGGAGTGTGCGGCAGAGTTCCAGGCCATCAATGAGGGGCAATGCCTGGTCAAGTAGCAGTAAGACGGGGTGATGCTGGCGCGCGTGATTCAACGCAGCGCGACCGTTATAGGCGCACAGCACTGTGTAACCTTCATGTTCCAGTAAGGTTTTGAGGAGCTCGACCGTATCCCGTGCGCGATGGGCCACCAGGATAATAGGGAGCGGGCCATCTACCTGCGTTAACATGACTGGGACTGCCTTCTCTTCAAACTATCAACCTGCATTGAACGTGACCAGCGTGGTGAACAAGCAGACAACCGCAAGAAGCAACACTACGTGACATCTATAACTTGAGTATACGGGGACGTTCATGGCGCGTCAAGAAAAAGAAATCACAAAAGCCAGCGTCACTGTGATATCCATACAAAATTCATACAATTCTTCACGAATGATCTATATATTTCCCCACTATTATTTAGTATAAGGCCTACGTTGAGCCAACGTAATTAGTGAGGCTACTACAAGGAGGGAGATGCCTGATGAGTGATGAGTACACAGCGACCGCGCTGCTTAACCGCCGGGAAATATCCATCCGTGCGATGGAGCGTGCGGACCTGGCAGTTATTGTCGAACTGGATGCGCTTGCCTTCGGGTCGATGCGCTCATCGTATTTCGAACGCCGTCTTAGCGTCCTAGATGCCGCAGACGCTGATGCGCGAGCGACCTTCCTGGTGGCAGATTATCACGGTAAAGTTATCGGCTTCGTTATGGGTACATTGGCATATGGTGAGTTTGGCCTCACGCAGGTTACCGCTATTCTCGACTCTATTGCGGTTCATCCACAATACCAGCGGCAGGGTATTGGCCGGCAATTGATAGAAGCCTTCATCCAGCGCAGTTCTCTTCAGGGGGCAGCGGCGGTCTACACATTGGTCAATTGGGACAACTGGCTTCTGCTCAAAGTTTTCCATACCCAGGGATTTGTACTGGCTTCAACTATTCCCCTGGAACGCCGCCTGGACTGAAGAAAGCTATGGAGGGCAATGGTGATGAGCACACATGTGCTGCAGAAACGCAGTGATAAATTGCAGGCAGCGGGCTGGAACAGGCGCTTTACGGCTATTGGAAGGCGGCTGAACGAGGCGGTAGAACTCTATCGTCAACTTGGTTTCGATATTTTGCTGGATTCGGTAGACCTGGACGAAGAGGATACTACCAGAATTGAGATTTGCAGGCAGTGTTTAGTTACCTTTCAGGCGTGCACCATTTACACGCGGCCTGGCGGGGCGATCAAACTTGATAGTATTGAGGAGTGAGACGATGCCAAATTTTAAAGGGAGAGACCCTGAGAGTTTTGGTTTTGAAGAAATTATCTATAGTAAGCGTGACTGGGTGGCTACGGTCACGATCAACCGCCCGGAGAGTTACAATTCCTACACCTGGCGTACCTTACAAGAGATGACGCAGGCGTTTCGCGATGCTTCCTGGGATGACGAGGTTGCCGTGGTCGTGCTTACTGGAGCGGGTGAAAAGGCATTCTGTACCGGCGGTGATGTGAAAGAGTATGCATCCGAGTATACAGAGCGCCCCCATGATTACTGGAAGTGGATGGGGCTCTTTACGGAGTGCCATGATATCCTGCGCAACATTGGCAAACCAACGATTGCCCGCCTGAATGGCATGGTGGTAGGGGGAGGCAATGAGTTCAATATGGCTTGCGACCTGGCCATTGCTGCCGATCATGCGCGTATTCGCCAGGTGGGGACGGAGGTGGGCAGTGTGGCGGCAGGGGGCGCAACACAATGGCTGCCAATCATGGTGGGCGACCGCCGGGCAAGAGAGATTTTATGGCTCTGTGAATGGGTTGATGCCAGGACCGCTCAGAGTTGGGGATTGGTCAACCAGGTTGTTCCTTACGCGGAGCTTGATGATGCTGTGGCTACCATGGCCGCCAAACTGGTTGATAAATTCCCCGAGTGCATGCGCTATACCAAGCAGCAGACGAATTTCTGGAAAGACTTCGCTTGGCACCAAACCATTGGCCACGCCCGCGATTGGCTTGCCCTCCACTACACTTCCCTGGAACCGTATGAAGGAATGCACGCTTTCGTTGAGAAGCGGCGCCCCGATCACGTGGGCGTACGGCAGAGGACGGTGAGCGGTGAGTCTGGCGAGTTTCTCTGGGGTCCCTATACGCAGCGTTGCCAGGCGTGCGGTACCAGCGGCATACCGGCACAATTCACGTATTGTGGTGTTTGTAGCGCGAAACTGTAAGAAAGAAAGGAAGAACCTGTGCGAGCCGCTGTTTTTTACGGATCACGTGAGCCGTTACGTGTTGAGAGCGTGCCAGAACCAGAGCCAGGAGCCAATGAGATACTGGTGAAAGTGGCCGCCTGTGGTCTCTGTCATACAGATTTGCACTACATCGATCATGATGTGCCAACCGTCAAACACCCTCCCCTGATTCTGGGGCACGAAGCTGCTGGCACTGTGGCATCGACTGGTACAGGCGTAACCAATGTGAAGGAAGGGGACAGGGTACTCTTACCGGCAATTCTTACCTGCGGGCAATGCGCTGCTTGCCGCTATGGGCGAGAAAATATCTGCCAGAACATGCGCATGTTTGGCAATGATGTGGATGGAGCCTATGCCGAATATGTAAAAGCTCCCGCGAAGGATGTTTTCATCCTCCCCGCTGAAATACCGCTCATCGAGGGCAGCATCATTGCCGACGCGGTAACGACACCCTATCACGCTGTTAAGAATCGCGCTGAGGTACGGCCAGGCGATCACGTTGTCGTTTATGGTTGTGGGGGTGTTGGGCTGAATGTGATCCAGTTTGCGAATCTCGCCGGTGGGCTGGTCATCGCGGTCGATTTATCTGAAGAGAAGTTAGAGTGGGCGCGTCGTTTTGGCGCCAGAGTGGCCTTGAATCCACGACAGGGGGAGGTTGCCCGCACGGTGCGTAAGCTGACTGGTGGGGGCGCGGATATTGCTATTGAGGCCATTGGCAATCCTGCCACTATACAGGATGCTTTCAGTACCTTGCATCCCGGGGGCAGGTTGGTCATTGTTGGCTATACCGATCATGAGGTCGCTCTCAGTGCCGGGCGCATCATGTATCGTGAAATGGAAATTCGCGGCAGCCTTGGTTGCCGCCCGGTTGATTATCCGCGAGTGATAGAGCTGGTGCGCAGCGGTCGTATTCAGGTAGAGCCATTGGTAACGGCTCGTTTCCCACTGGCGGATATCAACGCTGGACTTGATACGCTGCGGCAAGGGCGGGGTATACGTTCTGTGGTGGTTATGGGGTGATACTCTACAAGTTGGGAAGAGACGAGGGCGACCGAGGATCGAGGGCGACCACGAGGGTCGCCCTCTATGGACGTTTACCGCTTCGCGGTGGTGGGAGCAATGTTATGAAGCAATCGATGTCGGGCGCAATTACGTTTGGTATCACGCGGGGGGTTGCCAATTTGACACTCAACCGGCCTCCGCTGAATATTTTGACGCTGTCAATAATAG
>JBGQJX010000348.1:0-4796 GCA_041499255.1 Ktedonobacteraceae bacterium
CTGTTAGTATATCTCACGGAGCAAGGGAGCGTTAAGGAGACTATCTGCAAAAAGGACAGGTATATCGAAAAGCCCTGCCGTATCTCTGCTCGAGTTTGACGGTAGCAAAATAACAAGATAGACTGCTTAATAAAGAGAACATTGCAATTGTTACAAGTGCGACAAGTGCAACAATTGCAACAAGTGTAACAAACTTGCTGAAAGAGCAAGAAGGTTTAGAGCAGAAACCCTACAGGAACTGGCACCAGGACAATAGAAGTTAAGGATCAGCGTAATGAACAAAACGCATGTACAAATATATACCTCATCGCGGCGACGCTTGCGCATCGCCGCGCTTAGCGGAGTTTTGCTCTGTCTCGTTCTACTCAGCGCGTGCAGCGGAGCAACATTCAACAGCCCTATAACCTCAGTAGAAGGCAATACTCCGACACCGACCGTCGATAGCTCGCTGCAAAATAACGGAAAAGCACAACTTCTGACCTTCCAGCAATGGATCACTTTGATGCAACAGTATCAAGGCGACGTCACAACCTACCAGCAGCAGTATAACAGTGACCAGCAGGCTCTTCGCTCTGCCACCAGCGACGCGGCATACAAAACGGCGCTGCAGGCTTTGAATACACATGTCAATGCCATCCAGATTCCAGCGATGAAAACAGAGAGTTCGTTCTTGTTCCAGGAATTGCAACAGGAAGTCGCCAGCTTTGGGAAAAAGCATACGTATTATGACGCGTATAACAATACCACCTACCTACTGGGCTACCAGTATGGTCCTAATGGAGCCACCGGCCCGGCCTGGCTAGGTGGAGAACTTTCAGCGGCAAAAACATTGATGGACTACCAGCAAGCCGTCGAAGATCTGAACATGAATATAACCAATTTCAAAGCGATGGTAACAGACTTTGGGGATAAAACGCCCTACGACCAGGTGCATCAAACAGATAACCAATTGATGCAGCAGTACAACTATATGAACTCGAAAGTGGTCATTGTTGCTCTTGCTGAACAGGCGCTGCGCGTCTATGAGAACGGGAAGCTGGTCAAGGCATTCCAGGTGACCACCGGGCAACCAGACCTGCCAACGCCTCCAGGCACCTGGTGGGTAGAGGGGAAAAAATCGCCCACCGAGTTTAAAGCGGATGTTCCGCCCTCTTCACCGAACTGGTATCCGCCGACACCGATTAACTACGCGATGCAATTCCATAGCAACGGGTACTTCTTGCACGACAGTTGGTGGCGCAGTCAGTACGGCCCTGGTACGAACTTTCCCCACCTCGACCCGGGCGGCACACAATACTCCATTCATGGATCGCATGGCTGCGTGAATATGTCGAAGGACAATGCCGCGTGGTTGTACGGGTTCGTAGAACTTTACACGCATATCCTGATCTATTAACCAATAGCCAAAATATTGACAAACCTTGATATATTCCCTACAATGGAAGGTAACATCTGTTACTCTCTGCAACGAGGCAACGTAAAGATGCTTAGCAATCCACCTGGGGGTATAAGTACAGATGAAAGACACTTCTTACTTCACATTGCCAGCGAGTGACAATATTGGGCTGCGATTTTTCCGCTATTGCTCATTATTGGCCATGAAGGACACCTGGCAAAAAGCGAACCGCGAACAACAGTCACAAAGAGAGGCCTTCGCTCGTCCTGCACCGGTTATTTTTGAATCCAATGTTACAAAAGATGTCCTTAACGCACGTCCCTTATTCTGTTCCTCCTCACATGCCCCATATCATCACTGTCCCCATCGTTGTCGTCTTCAACTCCACTAAGCCGACAAACTTCCAACCACAATTGAGATTTACCGTGCATCACATCTAACCCACGCAGCCGCATACTTCTGGGCTGATTCCATGATTCTATACTGGAGCACCGGTCAAGTAATTGAGAATGCTACTAGAAGTTCTGGCGTTTGTACTCAATGAGCATCCGTTTTAAGCACCCTGTAACCAGAATTGGCATTACTTGACCTGCGCTCAAGAGAAGGGACAGCGTGCTATGTTTCAAGATAACAGATTGCACGAACAGGACGTGCTCGATTATCGCATTTATACTGATGTCAACAAGGGTAGATTAGATCTTATCGTACTTAGATACATGGCCCACAGCATACAATTGATCCTCCTGAAAGAAGCGGTGGTTACACATATGCCTTTGCTCTCTTATTCCAGGGAGCGCCGTGGACGCATGCACCGCATAGCCATCTACGACCAGCAGGGACTACAAGAACAGCAAGACCTGGCATTTGTCGGTTTTGTCAGCAGGAAACAGCAGCCGCTTTCAGCCTCGATACTCGAGGACATATACGAGGTGGACAGGAAACTTGTCGTCGAACTGGTCGGTACTCCTGGGATGCTCAGTTATTCCTCATTGGAATTGCGCACAGGTAACTGGTACAACCTGGTTTTGTTCAATGACCCAATAACGAAGAGACATATCAGGGACTCCGAGACACACAAGTATGCGGCGTATCAACTGGCCCCGCGCTATTACGAGTGGATCCGACTCCACAATGGCATCATGCCGGGAGGTATTGCCCGGTGCGAGCTGGTCTTGCAGAAAACAAACCGCTATACGTTCCTTATGAACAGCTTACGCCCAATTGTGCGCGAGCTAACCTATGAGAATGTTACGCTTGAAGACACATCGCCTCGTTGTGCAACAACGGAAAACCGGCATACAGAACCACTTCTCCCGCTCTCACCAGAGAATTTGAGCGTGCATACGCTCAGTTAGTTTAGTTTGTCTACATTACTGGGAAGAAGCACAACGCATGAAATCAACAACGCAGGATTTGATCATTATTGGCGGCGGCGTAATGGGGCTATGCACAGCCTACTACTCCTCCCAATTTACTGACAGAATCATTCTTCTAGAGAAAGCCACCATTGGCGTGGATAACCAGGAAGCAGCTTCCTTTAGCTACACGCGTTCACTACGAAATGACTATCTCGATCCCTTCTATGCCCGGCTGGCCTATGAGGCACGCAGTCTGTGGCTGGATATAGAGCATAAGCTGCAGGCGACCACCAGGGATCGCACCTACAAGCCTTTCATTATCGATTGTGGCTGTCTGAACCTTGCTAAACAGAGTGTTACACCGGAACTGTCGACAAGTTATGCAGTGCAGAGCTATAAAACGCTCACAGACCTGCATCTGAAAGCGGAAGCGTTCGATCAAGAGGCGCTACAAAAGCGTTTTCCCCAGTTCGACGTGGACCTTGCGCGCCTGGACATAGAAGCTGGTTTCCTTGATGTGCAAGAGATCACTCATGCACTGCTTGCTGCTCTGCGTGAGAGACACGTACAGATCATTGAAGGCGTACAGGTGAAACACATCGCGCAGAAAGAGGACCGAATCCATGTACTGACCGGGAATAGTGAGTACGAAACAGCTAAACTCGCGATCACAGCGGGATGGGGAACGAATGACATACTCAGTCGCATCGAAGGCTGTGAGACACAATTTCCGCTTATAGCAGATCGGCCAAGCCAGAGTAAATATTTTATCCCTCCTGCTCACAAGCGCCAGAGGTTCACCCCAGATGTCTTGCCAGTTTTCGCCTATCTCGACGTAGGCATCTATGGCCATCCTCTCTTTGAAGGCAGGACACCAGGGGTAAAGATCGGCTTCTACAATCCACCCGATGTAAAGATTCCAAACACCCACATTCGTGATGTGCATAGCTTTGTGCACGAGTGTATGCCCTCACTACTCGATGCAGTGGCGGTTGATGTGACTGTCGTTGACCAATGCAATTACGACCTGGTTGAAGACGATAACTTCATTCTAGGCAAACTGCCGGGCTTCCCTCACATTCAGGTCGGTGTAGGCTGGCGCGGCACAGGCTACAAATATGCTCCGTTCGTAGGGAGAACCTTGATGGAACTCGCTCTACAACAGGGCACCGTCTATGATATCAGCCGTTTCACACCGCAACGCTTCGCGAAAGCGAACAAGCAATCACAAGGAGCATCTCATGAGTAAAAGAACGAGCAAAGACATTCTTGATAGACTGAAAAGCGGCATCGTCCTGGGCGCCGAAGGCTATGTATTCGAGCTTGAACGCCGGGGCTATATCAAGGCCGGGCCATACGTTCCGGAGGTCGTGCTCGATTTTCCTGAAGCAGTCAAAGAATTGCACCGGGAGTTCTTGCGCGCCGGCTGCGAGGTGATGGTGGCACTTACCTACTATGCGCACCGCGAGAAATTGAAGGACGTGGGCCGGGAGAACGACCTGGAGCGGATGAATCGCCAGGCTGTACAGTTGGCCAACGAAGTCGCGCGCGAGGGCGATGCACTGGTGGCAGGCAATATCTGCAACACCTGGGCGTATGATCCGAACAATGCAGCTGAAACAGCAAAGATTGTACGCGCCATGTACGAGGAGCAGCTTGGTTGGGCGGTCGATGAAGGTATAGATTTCGTCATCTCCGAAACGAACGACTACCTGGGTGAAGCCCTGATCGCGCTGGAGGTGATCAAGCAGCTCAAGCTTCCCGCTATGGTGACGCTGGCCTCGGTACAACATAACCAGACGCGCGACGGCTACAACTATGTCGAGGCCTGCAAGATACTCGCCGATCATGGCGCAGATATCGTCGGCCTGAACTGCGATCGTGGTCCAGCGACCATGCTGCCAATCATTGAAGAAGTGCGTGCAACGGTGAGTTGTTATGTTGCGGCACAGCCCGTGCCCTATAGAACGGACGCAGAGCACCCGACCTTCGAGTCTCTTGAGATCGGCGATGGCCAGCGCGCCTTTCCACTGGCACTCGAA
>JBGQJX010000349.1:0-4767 GCA_041499255.1 Ktedonobacteraceae bacterium
ATGCAGAACGGCTTCGATGAAGCCATCATGCTTACCCACGAAGGTTATGTCTCGGAAGGCAGCGCGGAAAATATCTTCCTGGTAATGAATGGCGAGCTTGTAACACCTGCCCCAACCGAGAATATCCTGCTTGGTATCACCCGCGATTCGGTGATGGAACTGGCGAGCCGCGAGTTAGGCCGCATCACTCGTGAACGGCAAATCGATCGCACCGAGTTGTACGTAGCTGACGAAATCTTCATGTGCGGGACAGGAGCACAGGTCGCGCCTGTCATCAGCGTAGATCATCGTCCCGTTGGCAATGGCCAGGTTGGCCCAATCGCCAGCGCCATCAAACAACTCTACTCCGACGTCACCCATGGCCGCCCGCCCGATTATCGCGCCCAATGGTGTACCCCCGTCTACGCTCGCGAGAGAGTATCATAAATGTGGGTGCGCTATTTGAAGATGAACACAATAGCGCGGAATAAACAAGTGTGATATAATCAATCACAACACAATAAGAAACGGATTGAACAGAGGGGCACCCGTTAAAAATGGGTGCCCCCTTGTTGATATAGGGTGGGGAGGCTCACAGTATGAAACCACTTGTTGCCATTGTAGGCCGGCCAAATGTCGGCAAATCCACATTTTTTAATCGCATGCTCGGCGAGCGCGTGGCCGTTGTAGAAGATTTGCCCGGTACAACTCGCGATCGCCTTTACGGAGACTCCGACTGGAACGGTCGCGAATTTACACTCATTGATACGGGCGGGCTTGAATTTGGCGACGATATTCCTGTTGGCCAGGTCGGACTGACCGGTCAACCGGGGGATATTATGAAACACGTCCGGGCACAGGCCGAACTCGCTATCGAAGAAGCCGATGTTATCGTCTTTATGGTTGACGCTCGCTCTGGTATCACGGCGGTAGACGAAGAAGTCGCGGATCTATTGCGCCGGACACGCAAACCGGTGATCCTGGCAGCCAACAAAGCGGATAATGCAGCGCGCCGCCTGGACGCTGTCGAATTTTATAGCCTTGGCCTTGGCGAACCTATTGTGATCTCCTCCATTCAAGGCACCGGTACCGGTGACCTGCTCGACCTGATTGTAGAGGCGCTGCCGCCGGAAGAAGAGGAAGAGGAAGAAGAGAACGAGGATGTAATTCACATTGCCATCATTGGACGCCCAAACGTCGGCAAATCTTCCTTGCTCAATGCGATTCTGGGAGTCGAACGCTCCATTGTCAGCGAGATCCCTGGCACGACGCGTGATGCGGTTGACACCGAAATCCAGTTCAAGGGAAAGAAACTCGTACTGATTGATACAGCCGGTATTCGTCGACGAGGCAAGGTCGGTCCAGGCGTTGAGAAATTCAGCGTGCTGCGCTCAACTCGCGCCATCGAACGCTGTGACGTAGCGCTGTTGTTGATCGACGCCAGCGAGGGCCTGGCAGCACAGGATACACATATCGCCGGTGAAATCCAGGAAAAGGCCAAAGGGGTCATTATCGTCGTCAACAAATGGGACCTGGCACAAGCGCAGCATCGCGCGGAACGGGCAGGAGAATATGTGCATCCTAAAGACGAGATCGAGAGCGCCGAGGCCTATCGCCGTATCATTGCCGAGGGCCTGAAGTTTATTCCCTACGCTCCTATTGTCTTTACCTCTGCCAAAACAGGCTACCATGTGCAATCATTGCTGGATATGGCCCTGAATATTGCCGAGATGCGCTATCTGCGTATCCCCACCGCTCGCTTGAACGAGGCAGTACACGAGGCAGTGCGCCGCCACAATCCGACCGTTGTGCATAACAAAATATTGAAGATCTACTATGCCACGCAAACGCAAGTAAATCCTCCAACCATTGTGTTTTTTGTCAATGATACCGAGGCGGTACACTTTACCTACGAGCGCTACCTGGAGAATAAACTGCGCGAAACCTTCAGTTTTAAGGGCACAGCTATTCGCATGTTCTTCAAGCCGCGCTCTAAAGCCGAGCTAAAATAACAACCTTTCTTGCCGTGGTACGTACATTCTATAAGCTCGCATTCATCACAAACGACAGCTACATATTCTAAAAACTGCCTATACTTTGTGAACGGGCAAGAGAAGCCGAACAAAGCAGTTTCATTTGTCATAAATAACACAATTATGTTATATTGAGTGCGCATGGAAACACGTAAATACATATGTTATATAAGGATATACCAATGAATCTGAAATTGACTGCTGCTGATAAAACTGATGTGGGGAAGCAACGCGAGCAAAACGAAGATAGCGCCTATAAACGTATTGAATCTCTAGATGAAGGTGATCGAGGTCTCTTTATCGTCGCAGATGGTATGGGTGGATACCAGGCCGGAGAGGTAGCCAGCAAACTGGCCGTGGAAACGATCAGTAAATTTATGCATAGCTTCTTCGAACCCATCGCAGACCAGCCCACGATCAAGCTGGCGCCTTCTCCATCCGAGTCCGTGGACCCGGAAGCGACTATTACCTATCACACAGTCGCTCCAGCAAAAGCAGAAGAAAAAAGAAACAAAACCGTCAAATTACCTGAGACACCCATAACACAATCTGTAGAAGACCAGTTTACAGCGGCCATCCAGCAAGCAAATAAAGCTATTCTGCGCTATGGTGAGCAAAAAACTTCTGCTCGCGGATTGGGCTGCACCGTTACCGCTGCCTTAATTCAGAATGACCATGCCTATATCGCCAATGTCGGAGATAGTCGCACGTATCTTCTGCGCGATGGAGAACTCAACCCTGTTACCAAAGATCATTCGCTTGTTGCAAGACTAGTTGAGGCAAAGCAGATTGAGCCGGATGAAGTGTATTCGCATCCACAGCGTAACCTGATCTACCGTTCCCTTGGGGCAGGGCATAAAACCGTCGAAGTAGACATCTTCAACCTGACCTTACGCCCTGATGATACACTGCTCCTTTGTTCCGACGGTCTCTGGGAAATGGTGCGCAGCGAAGATTTGCTGAAAGAACTTAGTATGGAAATTAGCCCACAGATAATATGTGACCACTTAATTAAACTCGCGAACGCCAATGGTGGTGAAGACAATATCACTGCCGTGGTTATTCAAATCAGTGCAATGTAGGGGCCCGATTTATCGCGCCCTGTTGGAGAAAACTGGCGTATGGCTCTCCCTTTAGGCGAAATCCTGGATAGAAAATTCAAGATAGTGAAGGTGCTTGGCGAAGGTGGCATGGGCACTGTCTATAAAGCCGAACTGTTGGATAGACCGGGCAATTTTTGTGCTATTAAAGAATTATTGATTAATCCCAGCACCAGCGAAGAAGAGCGTAAAGCGGCCATCGAACGTTTCAATAAAGAAATAGACCTGCTTTTCGGCCTCAAGCATCCGCGTATCCCTTCATTTATGCTGAGTTTTCAAGAGCGTGGAAACTCTTACTTTGTGATGGAGTTCGTGCCGGGGAAAAGCCTGGACAAAATGCTCGAAGAGAACAAAGGGCCGTTGAACGAAGAGAACGTGATCAAATGGATGATGCAGGTATGTGAAGCGCTGGCCTATATTCATACTCGCAACCCACCCATCATCTTGCGTGATCTCAAGCCGGGCAATGTCATGCTCACCGACAGTGGCGATGTTCAATTGATCGACTTTGGTATCGCGCGCCGTTTTGATCCCAACAAACGCACCAATACCGAGAACCTGGGGACCATTTCATACGCGTCCCCTGAGCATCTAGGCTCCATTACAGACCGTGGACAGCGGCGCAGCGCGCAGAATCCCGGGAAACTGGTACAGACTGATGCCCGTTCAGACATTTACTCGCTGGGGGCAACCATGTATCACCTGCTCACCAACTATGAGCCAGACCCGATTCAGACGCCTGCAACAGGGAGTATCCTTGCCAAGAATCCTCGCTTACGCACTGTGCGGGTAAATAATACAGTGGTCTGCCCTATCGAACAGGTCATTATCAAAGCCATGCAGCAAAGTCCAGCACAGCGCTTTCAAAGCGCCGAGGCAATGCGGACTGCGTTGCAGCACTGTTTACCCAATTTTGCGCCTCCATCTACCGTGCAGATTCCGGCCGTGGCATCAGCAAATGCTACCATTCTCGTGCAGACCAGCGGCCTGATCTGTCCCAAATGTGGCTTTCAAAACCGGCCAGGTGCGAAATTTTGCAAGCGCGATGGGCAACCATTGCTCCAGGGAGCAACCACTGTACCCCCACAGCCACGCGTGCCAGTGCCTGCCCCTCGTCAATCAATTCAGGCTCGACCGGTTCAGCCACGCTCTATTGTTGCACAACCAATTCGCGCCAGGCCAGTAGCTGTCAGCACACCGCCCGCTGGTGATCCTGCTGCTGCCTATCGACTGGGCCTGCAATACCTGAACAGCAAAAACTATGGCGAATCGGTCAATCAGTTCAAGCAGGCTCTGGCATCTGGCAGACCATCTTATGATGTTTTGTACAACCTGGGCCGGGCTTATCGCCAGTATGGACAAGCATCTAGAGAGCGAGATAGAAGGCTCTTTATCGACAACTTGAGGATGGCAGCTGAACAGTTCGAAGAAGCAATTCGTCTCAAACCAGATGCTCTGGACGCCCTGTTTCAGCTCGGCATGTGCTATCGAGATATGGGCCTGTATTCTCCAGCGGAGGCAACATTCAAGAGGGCGCAGCAACTGGCGCCGCGCGATCCAGCTATATACTATCAATTAGGTATGGTGGCTGTAGAGCAAGGTTCCAGAAGAGAGGCAGAGAAGTACTTTCTGGACGGCCTCAAAATTACCCCTGA
>JBGQJX010000350.1:0-4764 GCA_041499255.1 Ktedonobacteraceae bacterium
CCAGTGATGCGAACCTTGATCCAACTCCAACACGTCCCTGTCCACACTTTGAGCACAATGGACGATCTGGTCCGTTCCTTCCACTGACCAGCATACAACGTGGCAGGCTTGTTCCAGGAACGGGGGGGGACTGGTGGACGCTCGGTGAATGTCTTCCCTTTCGCTTCCGCCTTCTCTTTGCGCTTTTTCCACTTCCGCAGCAGTGCGTAGAAGGAGCGGGCTGATCCAAGGGCGGCCTGAATCGCTGCTCTCCGAAACATAGCAGGAATATCCTCTCCGATCTCTTCGAGCGGCATGATGGGAGTAGGGTTCTTGTGTGTCGCATGGGTGAGCGTTTCAAGGACGGTGAGCGCTTCTTTGTTGGAGCAATCCAGGACCTTCTCATGGTCAGCGATGACCTCAAAATAGAAGGCGGCCACCTGGTTGAAGAGGTCTTTCGTGGCAGCAAACCAGGCGGCATAAGCAGGCTTATAGCCAAGCGATTGTCGAATGGTTGTGGTGGCCTTTGCCATGAGGACTGCGCCCCCTTTCCTGCTCATTGAGAAGGCAACGATGTGAATTTATGCTCTCATTATACACAAAAATTCGCTTTCTGCCAGGATATGTGCCGATGCATGTTCTCGCCCCTCTCAAGAAGACCTGTTTCCCTGTTGTTTCTTCTTTTCTTGCTGTTCTGGGCACGTCCATACGGGGTTTCTGGCTAAAGCCTGGGGAAAACCCGCCTGACCACGCTTTGAAAAGACATGGCTTGCGGCGGGTTTCCTCTGTCAACAATAAAGACTCTAAAATAATGCTAAAGTCAAGCAGAATGTGTTACTATATCCGATAAAAGAGAAAGGGGACACGTCTTGCTATCATCGCTGCCGCTCACAACCACCGCTCAGGCTCTGCGCACCAATCAGCTTGACCTGGCATCCCATATTGAGAGCATTTGTCAGCATATCGATGAGATCGAGCCACAGATCAACGCCCTTCTCCCTGAACCAGGTCGCCGCACACGCCTGCTCGCAGAAGCCAGGAGATTACAAGAACGGTACCCTGACGCTGCCAGCCGCCCGCCATTATATGGCATCCTGCTCGGCGTTAAGGATGTATTCAATGTTGACGGCTTCCCAACTCGTGCAGGATCACAACTGCCACCCGCGTTGTTTGCTGGTCCGCAGGCGACCTGTGTGAGCGCGCTGCGCTCCGCTGGCGCCATTATCCTGGGCAAAACTATCTCTACCGAATTTGCCTGGATCGAGCCTGGACCAACCCGCAACCCACATAACCTTGCGCATACCCCCGGCGGCTCGAGTAGTGGTTCGGCAGCCGCGGTAGCAGCCGGCTTCTGCCCCCTGGCCCTTGGAACACAGACAGTTGGTTCTGTTATCCGGCCCGCTGCCTTTTGTGGCATTGTAGGTTTCAAACCAGGCTATGCACGTATTTCGACCGATGGCATGGTGTTCTTTTCTCCCTCGCTCGATACCATCGGGTTCTTTACCCAGGAAGTCGCAGGTATCGCACTTGTAGCTCCCTTCATTTGCAAGGATTGGCAACCGGCAGCACCAAAAACCCTCCCTGTTTTAGGAATACCTGATGGTCCTTACCTGCAGCAGGCTACACCAGAAGCCCTGGCTGCTTTCGAGCAGCAGCTATCAGTGCTGGAAAAAGCAGGTTATATTATTCGGCATGTCAAGGCCTTGAGTGACATTGCAGCGATTAACCAGCGCAACAAACAACTTACGTTTGCCGAACTGGCGCGGGTTCACGCCCCCTGGTTCGCGCAGTATGAATCACTCTACCGGCCACGCACTGCTGCCGCAATCCGCGAAGGCCGGGCTATAGATGATAAGACGGTAACCATCGCACGCACTGACCGCGCTCTCGTACGCGCGAAATTTCAAGTCTTGATGTCACAAAACGGCATTGACCTGTGGCTTGCTCCCGCCGCCACAGGTCCAGCGCCTGAAGGTATCGAGACGACAGGTAACCCGGTAATGAATCTGCCCTGGACGCACGCAGGTCTCCCTGTAATCACCGTGCCCGCCGGCAAGGCAGCTAATGGCCTACCGCTTGGTTTACAATGTGTCGCTGACCACATGGCCGATGAAAAACTCGTAGCATGGGCAGAGGGTATTTCCAGGCTACTGGCTTAAACCCGTATGTCCAATATATCAGCCTCGTTCGTTCATATAATCAAACATATCTCATTTATCATCGGATCTTATACTCTATGAAATAGCATACTGATGATTGGGGGATCAAGCTTGGGTAACTTTGTGCGCTTATCTCTTGGTTGGAGGATAATACTCACTCCATCAAGGAGGATCTATGATACGTTCCTGTATATATTGTGGGGCAGAGTTGCCCGGCCAGGCCGGTTTCTGTGGAAACTGTGGTCAACTATCGCCACCAGCAGGCTATCCGATCGAATCACCAGCAAGCGGTAAAAGTGGTGGTGGTTACCAGACTCTTCAGGTGAATCCTCTAGACGGGGCAACAACGATCAGTACATCCCAATGGGGAAATACTTCGCAAGGCTCCCAACTCCCCGGTGATTCTGGTGCCCAGCCTTCTGCAGACGACGAGGAAGAAGAAAAGCGTCGCAAAGCCGCAATGCTCGGCTTCGGCTTGCTGGGCCTTGCCGGGGAAGGTCTGCCGCTAGCCGGCAATGTACCCGTAGTACACGGAACGCCACAAATCGGCGGAGTGCCGATGATTCAGGGCACCCCACAGAATTTGCCGCAGGGTAGCTACTCACCTGGCTTTTATGCATCGCAAACCCAGCACATATCCCATGTACCGCTATCTCCGGCCCCTCATACTCCTCATCCGGTACACCATCCATCCGGGTCTGCTGGCCCTCATCCCCCTGGCCCTCATCATCCAAGTCCAGGTGGCTGCGCGCCAGTATGGCTGATTTTCGTTTTCGCCGCTATACTGATTATCACCAGCATCATCAGCTTAGGTCTGACCGTCCTCTCCCCGGGCCTCTCTTTATTGAGCGGAAGTTCCAATGTCGCCCTGGGAGGAACGCTACAATTGCACGGGACAAGTTTCATTCCAGGAAGCAGAGTCTCTTTCACCCTTGACAATACCACGCCGCTTTACTTCACCAGCCAGGGATCACATGGCCAGGCTCTACGCAGCGCAAACTCGTTGCCCGCTTTAGGCATAACTTCCATCCACGTCGGCCAGGTCCCTGCTGCCAACAGCTCCCTTACCGTCGGCATCGACGGAACCTTCACGGTGACATTTCTTATCGATCAGAGCTGGAAGACGGGCCGGCACACCATTCGAGCATCAGAGAGATTCACCCCCCGCAATGCCAGCATTACTATCACCGTCAACCAGGCTGGACAGACACCAACATCGCAGGCGCCATCGGCAACAGATACACCTTCACCGTCAGTAACACCCTCTCCCTCGGTGACGCCTTCGCCATCGACGACTCCCCCTGATCTGAGCTGTATCAATCCTGCCTCGGTCACCATTGGCCCGGTCAGTGAAGGTTACAACCAGGCAGTCTCAACACAGGTCACGCTCTGCACCTCCGGTTCAGGAACAGTGAACTGGACGGCCACCTGGGACCATAATCAGGCACCCTGGCTAACTTTGGACAATAGTACTGGACAGATCCAGGCGCCTGGTCAGCAACAAATCAATGTGAGCGCGCGTGCTACTAATCTTAAAGCCGGCAACTACAGCGCAACAGTCACCTTCAGCAACCAGCAAAGCGCCAC
Organism: Ktedonobacteraceae bacterium; assembly: GCA_041499255.1. Lineage (GTDB taxonomy): Bacteria > Chloroflexota > Ktedonobacteria > Ktedonobacterales > Ktedonobacteraceae > UBA11361. The sequence continues at coordinate 3,726 of JBGQJX010000350.1, forward strand.
AACAGAAACATTGAATGTAACATTCGACGTACAGACGGGTTGTATTCGGACGAACCAGCAGTCCTTAAATTTCACGGGAGTTGCGGGTATCAGTAACCCACAGCCGCAAACGATTGCTGTCAGTAACTGCGGTACAGTGGGAATATGGTCAACCAGCGTGTCCACAAACAATAACGTGAACTGGCTCAGCACTGCACCGACAGGCGGAAAACTCGCTGGAGGAGCTTCGCAAAACGTGACCGTCTCGGCATCCATTCTCAAGACAAAGCTCGGTCCAGGGACATATACCGGGCAGCTACAATTCACCACAGGATCAAACCAGGTAACCGTCCCGGTGATGCTTACTGTGCAGGCCGCGCCCAAAATCATTGTGGTTTCTCCAAATCCGCCCATTTTCTATGCCTCGAAGTGTTCATTGGATCAAGCCCTCAATCTTTGGATATGTTATGCCTCTATCAGCAATAGTTCACAGAGTTTGAGCCTGAGTTGGAAATCCTCCAGCAGTGGCGTACCGAACATTACCTTTAAGCCGTCAAACGATACACTGCGTCCTGGAGGAGGCGAACGAGTCATCATCACAGTACCCGTAAATAAATGCCAGGTGCCTATCACGCTGTCATTTATCGGTCCGGCCAATACGGCACCTATTTCCTGGAGTTGCGGTTAACATACTCGACAGTATAAGATATGATTGCATTCACGGGGGAAACGGAGTAATCGCATGCAACACGATCCATTGATTGGGAGACGCCTGGGCGCCTACTTCATCCAGGAGAAGATAGGCGAAGGCGGTATGGCACAGGTCTACAAAGCCTATCATGAGCGACTGCGTCGTGATGTGGCTATCAAGGTAATTCTTCCACAAATTGCTGATCAAGCTGGCTTCCGCGAACGCTTTGAGCGCGAGGCACAACTGGTAGCCAGCCTGGAGCACCACAATATCGTCGCGATTTACGATTTTGGTGAGATTGGCAACATCACGTACCTGGTGATGCAATATGTTGGCGGCGGAACGCTGCGCGATATGTTACGCAAAGAG
>JBGQJX010000351.1:0-4758 GCA_041499255.1 Ktedonobacteraceae bacterium
ATCCCGCGTGTGGCCGGGTCTGCTCGCAATATTCGCAGGGCGGCGATGCCATCCATACCGGGCATCCTGATGTCGATGAGCGTCAGGCCTGGATGTTCGCTTTGGGCGAGGGCCACTGCTTCGCTGCCATTGGAGGCCTCGGTGACCTGGTACCCGGCACGGCGCAGATTGCCGGCAATGAGGCGGCGAATATCAGCATCGTCGTCGGCCACCAGAATCAAGTGTGCCCGGTCCTCGGCCAGGATCACATTAACGTGCTCGAGAAGCGTGCTTTCCGAGATGGGTTTTCTAAGGTAATCAACAGCGCCAAGGAACTTTCCTGGCTCACCTTCATCAACGATCGAGAGCAATAGAACAGGAATTTCCGCTGTTGTATGATCGTTTTTGAGCCACTCCAATAGGGTGAGGCCGTCGGTATCTGGCAGCATGATATCGAGGGTAATCAGATCAGGATGCTCGGTGCGCGCTAGCTTGAGAGCATCGGCAGCATTGTGTGCTATGTGGACCTTGTAGCCCGCCCGCTTCAGGTAGCGACGGATAAGGTTCGCGATATCCGGTTCGTCGTCGACGACGAGAATGCGCCTGCCTACCAAAGAGGGTAAGGGGAGAGTTTTGCGCTCAAGCGTGCCTGGTACAATTGGTAGAGTGAAGCTAAACGTCGATCCCTGACCAGGCGCGCTGGAGACGATGATTTCGCCGCCGTGCATCTCTACCAGGGAGCGTGTAATTGAGAGGCCAAGACCAGTGCCGCCAACTTCCTGTGTGGTCTGGTTACGGGCGCGAAAGAATCTGGTGAAGAGTTGGGCCTGTTCCTGCGGTGAGAGGCCGATTCCAGTATCGCGCACATCAACGCGCACCATGCTTTTCTGAGCGGACGCTGTGATGGTGATAGTTCCCCCCGCTGGTGTGTATTTGTAGGCATTCGAGAGCAGGTTGGTGAGAATTTGTGTTACCCTGCCGGCGTCGCCGGAGACCGCCGGAAGTGCCTCGGGAATATTCAGCTCGAGTTGCTGCCCTTTTTCTTCGATCTGTGGTTTGAGTGAGCTAGCGACCTCACGAATCGACTGTGCGATGTCCAGAGAAGTGCGTTGAAGTTGGATATTTCCAGACTCGATACGCGAGACATCCAGCAGGTCATTGATAAGGTTAACGAGGCGGTCAGCGTTGTTCTTCACGATGCCGAGGTATTCTGCTTGTTCTCCATTCAATGCGCCGGCATCGCCTTCCAGCAGCAGGTCAACGTAGCCCTTGATGGAGGTGAGAGGGGTGCGCAACTCGTGCGAGACAAGCGACACAAATTCGGATTTCATGCGGTCAACTGCTCGCTCATGAGTGACATCGCGAAAGACATAAAGTCTCCCGAGGTGCTCTCCACCAGCGCTCTGCACAGGATTCGAGTAGAGTTCAAGCTCCCTGGCCCTCGGCCAGAACTGCGTGATGATCTCGGTAAACTGAGATTTTTCATCTCTCGCGGTAGCGGTTACCAGCGCTTTAAATGCCGCGGGATCGGCAAAAATGCGCTCAAATTCATGTAGCTCGTCGAAACGACGACCGGCCACGTCTTCCGGGCGCAGGGCAAAGTATTCTGTAAACTGTTTATCAACGCTCAGGATATACCCGCCGGGTGAGATCAGAATGATAGCCTCGCTGGTCGCGTCAATAATGGCACGTGTTTCACTGCGAGCATGCTCGGCTACCCGGTACTGTTGCTCAAGCTCGGCCAGGGTCTGGCGCAATTTCTCATCTACTGCGCGTTGAGCAGCAAGTGCCTGGTTTAGGCGAAGAGCGTCAAGACTTTGCGCTTCGTCCTCCGGCAGGGGTGCATTCTCCATTGTGGTTTTCCAGTCCCAACCACGCCTTAAGCGCCGATTATGCATTTTTACGTTTTAGTTCGGACACAAAGGCCGATAAATCGGCGATGGGCGCGATAAATCGGCCCCTACGGCTGGCTGGATTCATTTGTTCATCTGATTAATCTGAACATTCAGTTATAGGGATATTAAAACGCTTGTGGGTTAGCATGTCAAGAGATAGCAGACAGGGAAAAATGGGTAAGATTGCACATGTTTCTCAGGCAAATCATAGGTATGCTTCCCTATAGAACAGAGACCAGTTGTGGTCACTTGAATTGTATAAGGGCCGCGCGATGCGGTCATAGGAGCATTTCCCGCTGATTTTTTGTTGATCTGGGGTGGATGCTCAATTGAGGGAGATTCTATGCTACAAATTACCATTTCGCGCAGGACTATCCTGATCTGCCTCCTTGTGGCGGCACTGCTCCTCACAGCAACGGTTTTCGCGCGCACTAGCAGCGCAAATTCTACTGCCGTGCAGATACGCCAGCAAACCTTCCAGCCTAAAAATTTACAGCAGTTGATCAAGTCACATCAATTGGCCTCGACGGTTCAGGTGCTTGCCTCGCAGCCGCCGAGCGTCATAATCCAGTTTCCACTCTTTCCCAGTGGTTTAAAGAAGTTGTTTCCACAGGCCACTGGCGTGGTGACTATTGTGCAGGGCAACCCGGCGGTGAGCCTTTCCGATACTGTCACAGTCGATGTTACGCATTTGCCGCCCGATACGACCTTTACCATCTTTTTCATTGAGCTTGCCAGCAAACCCTTTGGCCACGTCGAATATGTTGCTGACCTGCATACGAACGAGAGTGGCAATGGTGATGTCACTTTCCAGGCGATTACCCTGGTAGCTTTTGCAGCTGACGCACGTAATCCCGGAACGTCGCAAGATCAGAGCGGCTTATCCTCGGGCACACAGTTAGAACACCTGGGCATGTGGTTCTCGTCTCTACAGGATGCACAGAGAATATTGAATGATCCGACCCTCAAGGGTACACCTTTTGATGGTGGCAATCCGCCATTGCATGCTGGTCCGCAGGCCATGACTGATGGACAGACCGACCCTGTATTCTAAAAAATGGTCGATGTATCGAGCCTCAATCAAAAGGAGAACAAGAATGTCAATTCTGAAAATTGCACGTGGCAGGAAGCCACGGCTAACCAGGCGACATACACACATCGTTATTATAGGAAGTTCAGTGCTTCTGGTTATACTGCTGTTGATACTGGTGCAGGCGAGGGTTCCTGCTGGAATAGCCCATGCCTCTTTTCGTGCTATGAAAGCGGTCCGCGTGGAGAACTCAATTGCGATCAATCCGGGCGTTGAGCAACTGCGCGCTAAAGTACGCGATGGTCGGCTGGCGCCGACAGTCAAGGTGCTGGATGCACTACCGCCGACAACAATCCTACAGTTTCCGCTCGTTCCCAGTGGTATAAAGGCCCTTTTTCCCAAGGCTACGGGCCTGGTGACGATAGTACGAGGAAGTCGCATTGATAGCCCCTCCGACACGGTGACACTGGATGTACAGCATATGCCGCCCAACATCACGTTTACGGTGTTCTTTATTCAAATTGCCGACAAGCCTTTCGGAAATGTGCAGTACGTTGCCGACCTGACAACGCGTGGAGACGGCAGTGGCGAGACTATCTTTCAGGTGATCTCGTTCGTTGCGTTTGCCATGGATGCACGCAATCCAGGGACATCGCATGATGTCCAGGAGGGATTGACCTCAGGAACCAATCTCGAGCACCTGGGTATGTGGTTTGCCTCACTCCAGGATGCGCAGAAAGTGCTGAAAAACAGCGCGCTCAAGGGAACGATTTTCGATGGTGGGAACCCGCCGCTGCATGCAGGTCCTCAAGCTATGACTGATGGTCAGAGTGCTCCAGTTTTTTAGACGATCGACGAATCAAGTCCCACTCTGGTGTATGCAATCAAACCAATTAGAAGGAGGCTAAGAATGTTCAGAGTTAGAATAGACGCAAGCAAAGCTTTTGCGCTGCCTGAACGCTTCACTCTCGCGTTATTCGTCATCGCCTTGCTGAGCCTGTTACTCAGCGCCTGTGATAGTCCGTACTCTTCGCAGGGCGCCCCGGCAGCAACGACTGCTGGCAACGGCAGTACAAGCGTGCTCGCTTTCCCAACGACACCGCCGCCATTGCGCGTGCCCACATTCGGCAGCCCAGGACAGGAAGCGCCAACAGTCAAGGTACTCCCGTCAGTGGCTCCGACCTTAATCGTACAATTTCCACTGTTTCCATCCAACATCAAGCAACTTTTCCCCAATGCGGCCGGGCTGGTGACTGTTTTTCAAAATCCCGTGGTCAATGATTTTGACACAGTGACGGTAGATGTGCAGAATATGCCACCTCACGTCAAGTTTACCGTTTTTTTCACCGAGCTTTCCTCCAAGCCCTTTGGGCATGGTGAGTACGTTGGGGATGTGATTACGCGCGGCGATGGTACAGGTGAGTCGGTTTTTCACCTGATTACATTTGTGGCCTTCGCTGCCGATAATCGCAACCCTGGTACCTCGTCTGATCAATCAGGCGATGCTTCCGGCATTCAACTGGAGCATGTCGGGATGTGGTTCGATGGCGCTTTCAATGCCCGGCAAGTACTACACAATCCTCAACTGGCCGGTACACCCTTCGACGGTGGTTTTGGTCCGCTACACGCAGGCCCGCAGGCTATGACCGATGGTCAGACGTTGCCTGTGATTTAAGCTGATAGAACAAGATAAGGGGAGAGGCGCCCGCGGGCGCCTCTCCCCTTATCTTGTTCTATCAGCATTTCTACCAAAAATGCGGCGTGAGTGCCCCTGGCTTCAGACATGGGGGTGAAACGCCGCCCGTCCGCAGACGGAGATACGTGGGTATTGACACCTTCTATCAGGTTCCATAG
>JBGQJX010000352.1:0-4752 GCA_041499255.1 Ktedonobacteraceae bacterium
AACGAACGCGCACGATTCATACACTCGAGGCTACACCACTGGCGCGTGCCACTTTTCGTGGTGTCATAGAAGAATAAGATACAGCGCTCATTTTTACATTTGTGTAGCCGGTGCTTCTCTGCCTGGGTGAACAGATGGAGCGCTGACAGTGCAACGGGCAGGAGAACAGCTCCCTGGCCACCCTCGCGGATGCGATAGACCGGAACCAGTTCCTGCTTTGAGGCAGCCTCCAGCCCGGGGTAGCCTATGGCCAGTATGGTGTTGATCGTGGCAAGCGCCTCCACATCGACAGGCTGCTGCTCCACCAGGTTGGTACTCACCGTCCTGATCGCTGCCCGAACCCCTTTGATCCTTTCCAGGAGTTGAGCACTCCAGACAATGGCTTGTGTGTCTGCCCTGACTTTCTCTCCATCAGGATGGTGCGCAAGAGCTTCCTGCCACCAATCTGCCACGTCCTCAGGGGTAGCAAACAGGTCACTTTGTTTCCCCCGAACGACCACTTCCGTATTGACTAAATCCAGCGCTAACACCCCGCTCAGAAACAGGTAATCCATAGCGGGCCTGGTATCTGTCTGCTTCATTAGCGCAGTGGTTCTGCGACCATGAGTTCTGCTCTCTTCCATCGCCATTTCGTCCCTTTACATGTGAAAGATATTCCTTACTAGATTATACAATACTAACGGGCCATTGACAAGTACATTTTTCTTATGTTATAGTTTATATACAAGTCTAATCCAGTATAGGCTTGTATATCATACCGAAGCCTGGAAAACAGGGTAAAATGAAGACAAGCTATTGGAAGGAGAAAATATATGCAACCTGCGACAGCACTTGCAGTACAGTCGGTCAACGTCGGTCTGCCGAGAGCGGTGGTCTGGAAGGGCCGAACGGTCGTGACAGGAATCTTCAAAGAGCCTGTGACAGGACGCGTCGCGATCAGGCGGCTCAACCTTGAAGGGGATCGCCAGGCGGATCTGACCGTCCATGGAGGGCCTGAGAAAGCTGTCTATGCCTATCCAGCCGAATACTATGCGTTCTGGCGACAGCAATTTCCCGAGATGGAACTGCCGTGGGGGATGTTCGGCGAGAACCTCACGATCGAGGGGCTGCTGGACGAAAGCGTCCATATTGGCGATCGCTTTGAGGTTGGCTCCGCTCACCTGATGGTGACGCAGCCCCGGCTACCCTGCTACAAACTTGGCCTCAAGTTTGGACGCGACGACATCCTCAAGCGCTTTCTGCGGAGCGGGTTGACGGGTTTCTACTTTGCAGTGCTCAAGGAGGGAGAGGTAGCTAGCGGAGACCGGATCAGGCTGCTTCATCGTGATGAACACCAGGTGAAGGTGGCTGATATCACACGCCTCTACCGGCAGGACAGGCACAACCTGGACCTGCTGCGACGAGTGGTGACGGTGGAGGCGCTGCCTGAATCGTGGCGAGATTACTTCCTGGAACGCCTCATGCAGCTCACAGGTTCAGCTTCGTCGAACGAAGCCTGAGCAGCAATCTTTGGAAAATGATAACAAAGGAGATACAGCGATGACAGAAATTGTAACAAAGGCGGCGCTGCTTGAAAGAATTCAGGCAGGTTATAAGCAGTTCGAGACCCTCTTAACCCCCTTGAGCGAAGAACAAATGACGACACCAGGCGTCAATAGCGCCTGGACAGTCAAAGATAACACCGCCCATCTCACCACCTGGCAGGACTACCCGCTAGACCAGCTGGAAGGAGTCATAGCCGACAAAGAACCCCCAGAGTTTATGCCAGGATTCTCTACCGAGGATGAAATAAACGAGCACGTCTACCAGGAGAACAACGACCGTCCCCTCGCTGAAGTCATGACAGCCTTTCATGTCTCCTACCAGCGCGTGCTGACCGCCATCCAGGCCATAAGCGAGGAGACCCTCAATGCTCCGTTCCCATGGCGCAAAGAAGGCAATCCCGCCTGGTCTCTGATCTCCGGTAACACCTACAAGCACTACCAGGAACACGGCGACATCATCAGAATCTGGCTGGGGCGCTCACATTAGTTCAAGGGAGGATTGGCAGAAGCAAGGACAAATGTCAGTGCATCATCGATAATTTCTATGGCGATATCGATCTCATGTTCCGTGACCGACAATGGTGGCGCCATGCGGAAACAGTTGAGCATGCCGCCGACGGAACGAACGATATTCATAGATAATCCACGTCTCATACATTCGTCACTCACGGCTATCGCCAAAGTGTCAGCAGGAGTTTTCTTGACACGATCTTCCACCAGTTCTATCCCGACAAGCAACCCCTTTCCTCGCACGTCGCCAATCTGTTCATGGCGCTGCTGGAGTTCCTGCAAACGCCCCAACAAATACTCTCCACGCTGCTTTGCTTGCTCAACAAGATGCTCTTCTTCAATGACTTCAATGACTGCCAACCCAGCCGCAGCTGAAAGGGGATCTGAGACGTGTGAAGTGACATGCATAAAACCTTTGTTGTAACAATCTGCCTCAATGGCTGATGTAGTAAGAGTGGCAGCTATAGGAATACCGCCGCCCAGGGTTTTGGACACAGATAAAATATCAGGTTCAACCCCATACAACTCGAACCCAAACATGGTTCCGAGGCGGCCAAAACCAGTCTGAGCTTCATCTATAATCAAGAGCATTTCGCGATCATCACATAAGGCGCGTAAGCGTTGAAAGTAATCGGGTGGGGGAACAATGATTCCGCCAGCTGACAATACAGGCTCAGCAATCACTGCACACAGGGACCTCACTGATTGTTGGTCAATCACATCGAAACCAGCTTCTAAGCACGAGCAGTCACAGGCGCCATTGCAATGGCGAATAGGGCATCGATAGGCATACGGGGCCGGAAGCGTGAGCGTACCAGGCATCAACGGCCCATAACCGGCATGACCTCCTGCCAGGTTGAGCGAAGCAACTCCAGCCTGTAAGCCGTGCCAACTGCGTGTCAGCCCTACAATCTCGAAACGTCCTGTATACATTTTGGCAAGGCGTAAAGCGACTTCGTTTGCCTCTCCTCCTGTACTGACAAGGATAACCTTATCAAGCTGTGACCCGACAAGTCCAACAAGTCTTTCAGCAAGCGCCAGTACAGGTTCAGACAGCATCCAGGAATTGAGATGTATCACATCCACCAGTGATCGCTGTACGGCCGCAACCAGTTGCGGGTGATTGTGCCCAATGGTTGAGCAGATTTGACCGGAGGTGAAATCGAGGATGCGTTGACCTTCCGTCGTCTCAAGCCACGACCCGGATGCTCGTGCAACGATGAAAGGCGCAAAATCATGTGCATACCGGATCAGAAAGTCTTCGCGTTTGTCGGACATGCTCGTTTCCTTTCAGTCAGAGAGATGACCTGCGAGGCAACTTCAGGTGTTAGAATGGATGGGCTACCAGCTATAAGCAGGTTCCTGGCCAGTATAACCGCATACGCCAGCTCGCGGCGAATTCACCCTTGGCAGCAACATCTCTTCGCCACATTCGTGGTCCTTCGCGCATGCATCACACAGATATCCCTTGTCTTCATAGATGCATTGAGTACAGGTGGTGATAGCTGGTTTCCCACACACATCACATGGAACTATTGACAGGCTATTCCTGGCAAGAATCTCAATGGCTTTCTTTTTCGCTACAACTTCTTGTTCTGAGATCACTTTCAACGTCAGTTCTGTTGTCGAGCCAAAATCATACTCGTAGGAACATGTTTGTCCAGGATGTAGCACTTGATCCAACGGTACTTGCATATTTTTGCTGCGTGTATCCCATTCATATATCGCTGCATCAACCGAGTAACGAACGCCTCCAATTGCAAAAGCGCTCAGATGCCCACAGCACTCCAGCCAGGTATCTCTAAGAAAGTGATCCAGTGTTGCCAGTAAAGTTCGCTCACTGTTCTTCCTCTAATCGATCTGGATCAAGCCTGTAAACGCGGTTGGAGATATCAAAATGAGCTAATTGCAATTGCACCACTGCATTTAGCACAGCAGAGGCAAGCTCGTTAACAGATGTATCCCTGGGAAAGGAGCGAAGTACAAGGATGCCCGCATGTGGCGGCGGGAAAGCCGTCAGATTCAGGTAGTCGGTATCGAAGGTGATAATGGTCATTTGATGGGCACGAGCGTAGGAAAAGATAGCAGAGTCAGACTGAGAACGCAGCCCCGCATCATACACCCGAGTGGCATCAAATCCTTCTCTCCGCAAGAAGGTAAGTACCTTACGAGGCATATTTTCGTCCAACAGAAATGTTCGTGGACGAGCTATCATTCTTCTCTTACCTCATCACCACATTTTCTAACGCATCTGCGTAACCCTTTATGTACTGAACCTGCTCCAGACTCAGATGTTTGACCGCCATCACCTGCCCTTGTGTCAGATCATACTCACGGCAGATCTCTGTAATTGACATACTATTCTCAAGGTGTCCAATGATACGATCAACAAAGACTCGTGTCCCCTCGATGATCGGTCGCCCACTGTTGATAGCCGGGTCCTGCACAATTCCAGGGGCAATTCTCCGTATTCCTTGCAAAGCCATTTGTTCCCTCCTTCCGTGAACTAAGTGTACCACACTTGCAAGAATACAGCCCACTGAAAAAGAAAGCTAGCCACATATGTCGGCCCGTCACGCTGGTAGTCTTGTAGATAACTGAATACTCGTCGGTTCCGTCGCAACCATTAGTAGATTAGATATAATTTATATATTCTTCTTTGATGGTTAAACAGCTTCCTGCACCGTCAGGGGTGTGA
>JBGQJX010000353.1:0-4737 GCA_041499255.1 Ktedonobacteraceae bacterium
ACAAACAGTTTCTCATGCAAGCAGAGGAGTGCCTTCACGTTCGCTTGTTCCCACTAGAACAATTGTCTCATGGCTGTCTAGACCTTTATTGAATGGTCACAAGCAGAGTACTCAATCATTGAATATTGCCCTGCGGGGCAGCCATTTTTTCCTCCCCGCGCATGAATGTGGGGGGTCTCCAAAAATGGAGGGTTTGAATGAACTCCTTTCCGGCCAAAAAAATTGTCATCTTATTAGTCGTTATGGTTCCTTTTCTTGCGACCCTCTTCGCAATTTGGCTATTGTGGGATCGGGCAGTTAACGCAACTGATCTGACGCTGTTAGCGGTAATGTATTCTCTCGTCGCGCTAGGTGTGACAGTCGGTTTCCATCGCATGCTGACGCATCGTAGCTTTCGACCCCATCCCATCGTTAAGTTTATATTACTCGTATTAGGCTCCATGGCTCTGGAAGGGTCTGCACTGTCATGGGCTGCTACGCACATAAAGCATCATGCTCACTCTGATCGTGAGGGGGATCCACATAGTCCTGTTGACGGTTTCTGGCATGCGCATTTTGGCTGGCTGTTCAAATCAGATTATGGTGATCCCAATGTATATTGCCGTAACCTGGTGAAAGATCCCCTGGTTGTCTTCGTCAGTCGTACCTTCTTACTCTGGGTAGTTCTCTCGCTACTGATCCCCTTTGCAATTGGTGGTTGGACAGGACTCCTTTGGGGTGGTCTTGTACGAATCTTCTTTACTCACCATGTAACCTGGAGCGTCAATTCTGTCTGTCATACATTCGGAAAGCGCGAGTTTGAAACGAAAGATCAGAGTCGCAACGAGTGGATCGTAGGGCTGTTGGCCTTTGGCGAAGGCTGGCATAACAATCACCATGCGTTTCCACGCTCAGCCTTCCATGGACTGCACTGGTGGCAGTTCGACCTTTCTGGCTACTTAATCTGGACACTTGAACGTTTCGGCCTGGCACGCGACGTATATCGCGTCCCTTCTATCTTGCGCGCACGCTACTCTAATGCAATGATAAACGTCGAGCAAGATGTGCCTGATTCTATCGAAATGAATAAGTTGCCTGAAAATACGCTTGTATAGTGGAACCACTCTACGTGGCTGCTCCCGTAGAATAGTTCGAGGAAAGTCCACACTCCACAGGGCAGGATTAACGACCAGCTCTCTTCCAGAACAGGAAAAACGATGTTACTTTCGCCCTCACTATATTGTTCTGCTTTTTGAAACAAAAACTGGGAGAAAGCTCTCTAAAAGAGTGTGGTTAGATACATTTCCCTTGTTATGAGGACTTGTTACAAGAGTAACAAGTTTTCTATTCTCCCATAGAATAAGGAGTTCTTAGTGAATAATAGTTCCCTGCTCGGTACGCTCGATGATAATCTGGATCGTCCCAAGTTCAATGATGCTACTGTGCGTACCAGGCCCAATGAATACGCGGAGTTGAAACAGCTTATCAGGAAAAAAGGCTTGTTGGATAAACAGCCAAAATACTATACCTATAAAATACTCTCCACTGTAGGCTTACTGGTCTTTTCAATAGCCTTCCTGCTTCTGGTACACAATTTCTGGTTGCAGTTACTAAACGCCGCGTTCCTGGCTTTTGTCTTTGGCCAAATCGGTTTCCTCGGTCACGATGGCGGTCATCGTCAGATTTTTAAAGCCACCTGGAAAAACGATGTCATCGTTTTACTACAGGGTAATCTGCTGGTTGGCATGAGCTATTCCTGGTGGAACAACAAACACAATGCGCATCATAGTCATCCTAACCAGGTTGACATGGATCCCGACATTGGCATTCCGGCTATCAGCTTTACTGAAGAACAGGCTCTTAGCAAGCGTCATTTTTTGCGCTTTCTGGCAAAATATCAGGCATTCTTCTTCTTTCCTCTGCTCACTCTCGTCGGTATGGATTTGCAACGCGTCAGTATTCGCCACTTGCTGAAGACGAAAGTCCAGCGTCCTGTAGCTGAAATCTCATTGATTATCCTGCACTATGTCCTCTACTTCGGCCTGATCTTCACCCAGCTGAATCTCTGGCAGGGGATAATCTTTATCCTTATTCATCAAACCCTCTTTGGCCTTTACCTGGGTTTGACCTTTGCTCCTAACCACAAAGGTATGCTCATTCTGGAAAAAGAATCCAGCATGGATTTCTTGCGACGGCAGGTACTTACCGCTCGCAATGTCCATTCCCATCCTTTTAATGACTACATGTATGGCGGGTTGAACTATCAGATCGAGCATCATCTTTTCCCAAGTATGCCTCGCAACAACTTAAAACAGGCGCAGCAGATCATTAGGGCGTATTGTGCATCACACGCAATCTCCTATTATGAAACCAGCTCGATCCAGTCATTCAAAGAAATTCTCTCATACCTGCATGAAATTGGTGCGTCGTTGCGCCAAAAGGCCCCTTCTCGCACAAAGGCAGTGGAGAGCGGTGCCGTCGGCGTGAAAACCGTCAAAGCAGTCTAGCGTACCAAAAAGGAAAGGCCGCGGAGCACCCTGCAAGAATGCTCCGCGGCCTTTCCTTTTTCAATTTATTCATTGGCAGCTTCTTCTACAAAATGGACCAGCGTCTGCATATCATCAATTGCGCGTAAAGCCACGGGGCTATTCGTCCGAGGCACACTTGCCAGCGCCTCAGTTGCTACTCTACATTGTTCAGCCAGAAATGCTCGGCAGTACTTCTTTGTCTGAGCTCTTTCGAAAATAGCTAGTATCTCCTCGACCTGCTCGCTTGATAAAGCTGCCTTCTGCTGGTATACCTCGCGCAAAAAGCGCTGGTCATTCCTATTGGCGTGTTCTAAAGCATGCAAATACGGTAAACTCTTCTTGCGACGATAGACATCTCCGGCGGGCGTTTTTCCCAATTCCTCCGTTGAGGCCCACACGCCTAGCAAGTCATCACGCACCTGAAATGCAACTCCCATGGCATAACCAAAGCTGCGCAGCCGTTTGATCGTCTCATCGTTGCTTGTCCCCAGCATGGCTCCCATCTCCGCTGCGCACGCCATCAATGCAGCGGTTTTACGGCTGATCATGTCCACATAGGCTGCAACAGCGATATCTTGTCGCTCCTCGAAGCTGATATCGAGATATTGTCCCTCAGCCAGCACCAGGCAGGCGTGATCAAGCACGGCGCCAAGACGAGCTGCAATCGTTCCTTCCACTCCTTCTTCCAATACTCCCCACAGCGTCAAGCGGGCTAGCGCAAAGAGCCCATCACCTGTATTGATAGCTTGAGGAATACCCCAGAGTTTCCATAACGTTGAACGATGACGTCTCTCTGCATCTCCATCTTCAATGTCATCATGAATAAGCGTAAAGTTATGTGTAAGCTCCACGGCTGCCGCCGCGGGTAAGGCGCGGCCCAAGTACGCTGCTGTAGAGGTCGGCAGTCCCCATGCGCCAGCAGCCTCGTATGCTAAAAGTAACAACGTCGGCCGCAAGAGTTTTCCAGGGTTACTCGACACTGTTGTGAAACTAGTATCCACCCAGCCCAGGTGGTATTCAATCTGACCATAAAACGCCTGAAGGTCGCTTGCTCCCGAACTAATGGCCGCGGCCCTGGCTTTCATCACCGCTCGGCGCAGCGCTTCTTGAATCTCTTTTTGATGGCGTAAAAGCGTTACTTGTAAAGCAGTAGTAGTTGTCATTGCTCTCTTCGTCTTTTTGCTCTTTATCTCGTATAGACATGGAAATTAGCCATGCACATAGAAAAGGATAGTTGCCGCTACAGTTCCAATCACCACGGCCCAGCGTGCAAGCCCCTTAATACCACCCATAAAATAGAGCGGTGTACAGATATCACAGTAGCGTGTCGTATATTGGTAGCGATGACCACGTAATCCCTCACGTACAATAATGACATCATCAACTTTTCGCTGCGTATGCAATTCATCGCACACATAGCGCCCACAGCCCTTACAGAGGCATTGATCGACAAAATGTGATGTGCGAGAGATAGACCATTGATCAGGATAGATTTGAGCGCTACACACGTAACATACCTGCGTTTGCGCTATTTTCATTTGCTTTTCGGCACACGGTGAATGCTGTTGCTTTGGAAAGTGATCTTGACACAGATTATGGCGACAATCTGGACAGCGACCAAGGGCCTCTTCTGGACATTCATTACAGCGACGTGTCGCATTTAACATATGTTGACGCCGTTTTACTTCAGTCTCATCTTGCATATGTTTTCATCCTACCTTCAGGAATAAGATTTGAGTACCCTAAGTTATAGATACATATTGTAACCGTCTTTGGGTAAATATAACATAGCCATTTGCATAGAATCAATCAAAAAGGTAATATGTCAGAATAATGTTGGGGCATCCACGAGAGATCCCTGGTGTGCTGTCCAGCCATAATACTCCGTGAACATAAGGATATACATCAATGCAATCTGTTCTATCTCCCACAATTTGGGGCAGCCATCGCTTAGACTGGGGCCAGCGCACCTACGTCATGGGTATAGTCAATGTCACCCCTGACTCCTTCTCGGGCGACGGCCTGGTGGATGCTTCGAAATCACAAGACGAGACTATACACCGTGCTGTGACGCAAGCGCGGGACTATATTGTCGACGGCGCTGCCATCATCGATGTCGGCGGTGAATCAACGCGCCCTGGTGCCGCACCTTTATCGTTAGAGCAAGAACTAGCCCGCGTCATCCCTGTCATTCAAGCCTTATCCTTCACCCTTCCTGAAGAAACCATTA
>JBGQJX010000354.1:0-4734 GCA_041499255.1 Ktedonobacteraceae bacterium
CGCAAGGACATGCCCTACAAGAACATGCCCTATTCGTACGACTCTGGCTCTAGAAAATGGAGCGAGAGGAGCGATGATAACGCGGAGCATACGAACCTTTCCACCGTTTCACCGGTTCCGTCCAGGAAGAAGGATCTCCTTCCAGAATTGCCTGGAAGAAAACACTGGAGGGCCGCATCGCTTTTGCTGCCCCTCTTCCTCGTTGTGCTGTCAATGAGCCTGGGAGCCTCGTCATTTAGCGTAAATCCGCGCACTGCAGCTATTAGCCCTACAGTGCCAAAAACCGCGCCTAATCCCGCAAGTTCCTCTACACCAGCATCTCCGACGACGCCCGTTGATGTAGTCGTCGTGATGGATAACGTGAATCAAATTTTTTCGTATGACCCACAAGGTGACCGATTTAAGGCGGCACAACTATTGGTCAACCTTATGCCAGGCGGGGACGAGATAGGCATTGTAGGTATCACCAGCACGCCAAATCCAAGGAACGTGCTCGCGCTACAAACACTCCAAACGAGCAACGACAAGGCTGTGGTGAATAACATCCTCTCAGCAAACACTTTTGGACCCGTTGATCCAGCCCCCACAGCATATTTCACGCCTGCTTTGCAAATGGCAGGCAGCATGCTACTTGCGGGAACGACAAGCCATCGCAAACTCATCCTGATCTTTACCGACGCTTTAGCCTTTTCAGGAGATCAGAATGCTTGCAATATTTCACCCGATGCTTACCATAACTGGTTTTGCGCAACACAGGCCTTGGAACAAGAGGGTATATCCGTCGCACTGGTTGGATTTACTTCGCCCGGCAGCACAACCACCATTCAGCCTGTGCAGCAATTCTTCAATACATACGGGGGGATTGCCCTTTCCATTGCCGGTACAAGCGATTTTACATCGCAACTGACCCCGGCTTATCAGAACCTTTTGAGTCCCGTTCGCCCGGCCTCCTTTAAAATGTCGTAGCGAAAAGAAATACTTATTGAGGATCGATGGTAGATGATACGCATCCATATCATAGGACCTCCCGGTAGTGAAAAGACCACCATGGCCAAGCGGCTTGCCCAGAGTCTGCGGATTCCTTTTTTTTCGAACTGGATAGCAGGACAAGGAAGCCGCTTTTGTTTTACGCTCCCGTTTGCTGTTCCGAGCGCCTTGGAGCAAAATAATCACATTACCAATGCTCTGACTGATCTACTTCCGCTAACAAGCACGAGAATAGCTCCCGGTGAAGAGCTAAGCGATGCTGCCAAATCCAAAAAATCGGAATAAGTTGTTCTCTTCAGTCGGTCGAATGCAAAGTGAACCGCAAAGGATGGAAAAATGAAATTTGGCGTTTTTCTGCCGATTTCTGGTCGTGCTTCGGGACCGGACACACTCATTGAGGCCGCAAGCAGCGCCGAGGCGCTGGGCTTTGACGCTGTATGGTCAGCCGACCGGGTAGTGACTCCCTGGAAAATCAACACTTCCTATCCGTATAGTGAAAACCAGGAGTTTATTGTCCCACCGGATCGACCTTTTCTGGATTCGCTAACCTGCCTGGCTTTCCTCGCAGGTTGTACTAAGAGCATCACACTCGGCATCAGTGTCCTGGTGCTCCCTTACCGCCATCCTCTGTACTGGGCGCGTGTGGCTGTCTCCATCGAGCGTCTATCCAGAGGTCGCCTGATTATGGGTGTAGGCGTTGGCTGGATGGAAGAGGAGTTTGCATCCCTGGGGATCTCATTCAACGATCGCGGGCGCATGACCGATGAACATCTCCAAATCATCTCAAAGCTGTGGACAGAAGAACATTCAAGCTTCGACGGTACGTACTATCGTTTTCAGGACCTAGCATTCTACCCCAAGCCACTCCAACAACCACGTATTCCTATATGGGTGGGAGGGGAAGGTATTCAGGCACAGCGACGTACAGCAAAGTACGGCGATGCCTGGTTTCCCTACTTCGTACAAATCACACACCAGGAGTTAAAGGCAGGTTACGATACCGTATTGAAACTTGCTGCCGAAGCTGGGCGTGACCCAGGCCAGATTCGCCTCGCATGTTGCCGCCCAATCGAGGTGACACGTAATCCCATGCCTCAGGATGAGAGCCGCCTTCGTGGCAACCCTGAGCAGTTGGTCGAGGCGCTCAGGACCTACCGCAAGATTGGCGTCGATCATCTTGCCTTGCAGTTCATGGTACCGCGCTGGCCGGAGCGCGTAGAACAGATTGAGCGCTTTGCTCGAGAAGTAATACCACATCTGCAAGATTGAGGACCAACCCCTACTTCATTGCCGAGGTTTCCAGAGCCGAAGAGATTGCAGAAACAAGCGTTTGCAGCTTAAAAGGCTTTTCCACAATACCAGCGTGAGGCGCAATCAGCCTGGCTTTCGCAATATCAGAGCCGGTAGCAGCAGTACACACAATAATAGGCAATGATTGCGTATGAGGGTGAGTTGTCAGAAAACGCAAAACCTCTATTCCGTTGATGTCAGGAAGCGATAGGTCAAGGATGAGAACCTCGACTGGCAATGATCTTTTGCAGGTAGATTCTTGCGCAGATAGGACATTGTCCTGGGTCTGGCTAAATGGGAATAGTGCGCGCAGACAATTGAGGGATGTGTCATAAATAGTGACTTGATGGCCTGCGAAGTGTAAAAACGTCGCGCATAGTTTCGCGATGCGATCATTATCTTCTAACAAACCCACATTAGCCATATTATACCTAATCCTTTGTACCTCTGGTATTGTTTACTTCCGAATTGTAATGGTATCGTATGCGATCTGTCAAGTTTCATGGCTATATTGACATACCAAATTATCTCGACGCATTTCACAGGATGCTGTACAATCTAAATCGTCGAACTACCTTTTCACGCGTACTATGAACTTAATAGAGATGAACAATGACAGAAAATAACGCGACAGAAAAACATCCAATCAGCACGGTGCGCTTCGGTATGGGGAAAGAAATACGCCTCTATACCGACGAATTAGTTGTAACGGGTCAGGAGGAAAACCAGGAGATACGTGTAGCATTGGAGGCCATTAAACGCCTGACGCTGGTACCTGGTGACCCAAATCCCTCTAAATTAGTCTTGATGGCTGACCTTGATGATGATACCACTATCATACTGGCGGAAGGTATGAGTAATGCACGAGATTTTCGCGCAATGCTGCCACATCTGATCGAACTCTCCCCAGATCTACAGCTTGATCCACCCGATATGGGAGAACAGTTACGGCAGGCGCTGAACACCCGCCGGGCATGGACGTTGACCTGCTATGGCACAATAGTGCTGGTCTGTATTTCACTCTATATACTCTACCTCGTGGTCGCATATATTGGCGCACACCATCCTTAACAGCACTTGAAAGTGAGGCCTACTATGTCCATAAACAATGGAGTTTTTTTTGTTCCTGAAATGAGCACCGATCCTCGCGTCAAAGTGTTTCGACGCACAATAAACGATTTGGATGAATTTGAAGGCCTGGAAGTGGACGCCTATATCATTATCACTGAGCGCTACCTTGTCGTATTCGACACTTTACTTTGCCCTGAAGACAGCGCTATCATGATGAATATGGTCGAACATCTATGCTTTGGGCGACAAATACTTGTTGTGAATAGTCACGCTGACTGGGATCATAGCTGGGGCAACGCCTTTTTTTCAGGCGAACACGCGGCCCCCATTATCGCTCATCACCTTTGTCTTACACGAATGCAATCAGAAGTTGCTCGTAAAAAGCTGCTAGACTACAGGCAGCGCTATCTCGTTTTTCAACACGTTGAACTGACCCCGCCAACTATCACTTTTGGCGAGGGGCTGACCATTCACGGTGGCGATCTAACCATTGAGCTGATCCCTGCCCCAGGCCATCATCAAGATCACATCGCTGCCTGGATTCCTCAGCTGAGTTTGCTCTTAGCTTTCGACGCGGTAGAGAAACCTTTCCCTTGCATAGAAAACGCGGACGCAGTCCCAGCAATGTTTGCGACATTGGAACGTTTTGTCGCCATGCAGCCAGAGCGAGTACTCTGCTCACATGGAAAGTCGACCAGCTTTGCACTGGTCAAAGAGAACCTGGAGTACTTTCGTGAAATCGAGCGGCGGAGCCGCGCCACTCTACAGGAACGCCGCCCAATGGAAGATGAACTGGAACTCGCATCTGAAATCATTCACTATTCTCTTGATGAGGTCATCGGAGGTTCGGCAGAACCATTAGACCGCGCCTATTACAATTGGGCACATAACACGAATGTACGTTCTCTATTACAGTGGTTGATGAGTTACCAAGGAGAAATCTAGGATTGTCCGCTGTCACCTTTAAATATTGCCCGCTTTGCGCGGCTTCTCTGGCAGAAAAATACCTTTTCCATGCTTCCAGGCTCGTCTGCACGGCTTGTGGCTTTATCTTTTATCTAGAGCCGAATGTGGTCACAGTGGTGGTGGTCGAGCATGAGGGTAAAATTCTGCTGGGCCGGCGCAATATCGACCCGGGTAAGGGATTGTGGAGCTTTTTTAGCGGCTATATGGAACGTGGAGAAAAAGTCGAACTGGCTGCCATTCGCGAAGTCAAAGAGGAGACTAACCTGGATATCCATCTGGGAAATTTGATCGGCATATATAGCGAGCTTGGCAACCCACATGTGGTGATAGCATACCGGGCAAGGGTGGCCAATAACGATGTAAGCGAAATGATTGCCCAACCCGACGAAGTGAGCGATCTCGCCCTCTTTTTACCTTCAG
>JBGQJX010000355.1:0-4708 GCA_041499255.1 Ktedonobacteraceae bacterium
CTCATTACGTCGGAGTTCACCGTGACGCCAGGTTCCAAGCGCTTGTAGAAAGGTGACGATGGCGCGATACAGGTGAACATGGCTTAGCTCCAACCAGAAGAGTTTGACCAGGCACCAGAGTTCTCCACGCGGGAAGTGCTTGTTCTGAGCTTCTTCTCTAGCGGCAAGGACATATTCACGCGCCCTAGTGTAATTCCCTTCCTTACTATAGAGCGCGGCCCAGCCAAGGCTCACCTGCAGGCGTCCAGAGCTAGAAAACTGGATGGCGTCGAAAATTTCCTGGCTTAGCAGCAGGTGATCGCGGGCTTGCTCTCCTAACGATGCTGAAATGAGCAACTCCCCCAGTCGTAGATGATAAAAAGCAAGACGTGCGCGAGGTTCCTGGGCGAACAGTTGTTGATAGCGGTGCGCTTCAACATAGTAACGCATCGCTTCCAGCATACGTCCTTCTACTTCGGCGATACGGCCCAGGTAGTGGTAGATCGTTTCCATGGAACTTACCCAGATCTCATCGTTTTCTCCTTTATCCTGCCTACCTCGTTCTGCATCCAAAAGCGCTTTTGCCTGCAATAGGCAGCTTTTTGCCAGTTGATATTTGAAGAGAGGAGTGTAGTTCATCCCAAAGAAGGTCAGTAACTTGGGCTTGTACTTTTGAAGATAACTATGGCACTGGATCAGTTGCTCACATTCCTGGCAGGCTTGAAGCGCTTTCTGGTACTGACTCACTTCAGTATAGTAAACAGCGCAAGATAGGAGTACTCTTAACTGCGTCTCTGCATTCTCTGAAGCTTCAGCATAACGCTTCGCTTCTAGGAGCGCCTGCTCGCGCTCGTCGCTCTCCATCTCGTTAAGGCGCAACAGGCCCGCCTTTTCCTGGTAGAGTTCAATGGGCGAAAACCCCGCCTGGCGGTAAACGTGAATGGCTTTGTCCATAAATACTTTGCTGAATGCATAGCCCACTCCGGCGTTTTCCACAAAACGGATAATGACCGAGATGAAATCGATGAGTAATTGTTGATCAATCAGCTCCGGTGTATTCAAAGCTCCATAAAGTGCATGGAGTGATTGCGCTATATCTTCCTGGGAAGGATATCGAGAAATACGTAGCCGCTCATAGTAATCACGCAATACTCTTTCAAAGGCGTTGCGCCTATCCTTCGCCTCGTGAAACCCTGCTCTGGTGGCGTGGATGCTTTGTATTTTTTGTTCGATAACGGCATCATCAATCGATAACATCAGATTCCTTGTCAAGCATATCCTGCCATCAGATATCGCAAACAAACTTCCATAAGAGGCTATGAATAGAATAGCGGGAATTTAGCTTTGACGTGCGAATCAACGATAGGTCACAAGCGATCTGCAGTGTCTTCCGAAACGTCTCTTCATCCTCGATACCGCTATAGCTGCGTAGTGCCTCATAACTCACACTCTCTCCGGCACCGAGGGGACAAAATGCGTTCAGGATCCAATGTGCTGCGTCCTTGCCACAGTGATGTTCCAGCACCGAGAGAGATTCTGCATACAGATAATCAATAATATTCCTTCCAAGACGTTGGTTGACCGCCTGTAACTCCGCGAGAACGAAGGCAAGTGGCAGGTGGCTCGTGAGGAGACGCGTGACGAAGAGCTTGATCAAAAGTGGGTTCCCCTCGGTCACCTCTACGATGGGTCGAAGTTCTTCATCACTTACTCCATCGATAGCATCATTACCAAGGGAGCGGATAAAGTGTAGGGCTGGATCGAGCTCAAGCCCTTTGATGTGTCGCTCGACAAGGTATTGTACTTTGCCCAGTAAGGCGTGGCGAGTGGTGAGGAGAATTTTGTGGGGATTGACAAGAGTATTGCCGCCCAGGTACTGAATGGCTTCATCCACATCATCTACTGTCTCGAGGTTATCCACAATGAGCAGACAATGTTCGCCCCGGGGAAGGGAGCGAATCCCGCGTTGGAAATCACTGATCCAGCCACTCGAGTTGTCGCCGAGATGGATCTCTAGCTGGTCAGCTAGCTTTTTCACGAGATTATTCCAATGGAGTTCGACGCTTCCGTATCTCAAGAGCGCCCCATCTGGGAGCAATTGAAGTGTTTTTGCCGAAATCCATCCTACCCTGGTAAATCCCGCTGTTGCCGCATAGCGCGCCACGGTCTCATACGCTATGGCGGTTTTACCGAGTCCCCCCTCGCCGCAGAGGCTGATTACCCATGCGGCATGTGGCGCAGCGATAGCTTCTTTCATTTTTTCAATAATGGTATCAGCGCCGAAAAGTTGTGTGTGATCGACAACAGCGTTGTTACGAAGAATGCCTTGTATGCACTCTTCAATGAAGGCAGTTTGAGACTGCGAGGTGACAGTGACCTGGCGCTGTACAGAGCGCATAAATGGAGAGAAGAACCGTTTCTCGGGTAACGATGATTGATCGGGGGAAACTTCTGGTTCCTGCTCAGGCGATAGTGGTAATCCAGATGCGCGTGACGCAGTACTCTCGTCAGGAACCAGTCCCAATTCTTCGGTGCTTTTGCCAAAGATACGACATAACTCACCGTGAAGTTGGATCGTCGGGAAGTTCTCATTCCTTTCCCAGCGGCCCACAGTCTTCGGATCGATCCCGAGCAACTGCGCCACTTTCTCTTGAGACCATCCGCGCCGCCTCCTTTCATGGAGCAGTTGTTCGTAGAAAAGTATTGGCCTGTCCATGCGATACTCTACTTACTCAAGGTATCAAGTACTCTTCTTTAGTCTAGCACTAGATGAGAGTCACTGCAAGGTAGAGTGGACGACGAAATTCGCTCATACCTGATAGCTAAATTACGCCAGATTTAGTACAATCGGCGTGTTTGTAAAGCGAAAATGATGGGAGAATTGAACCTGCCCCCCCAAAAATGCCATTGACAAAAAAATACAACCTCATTACAATTAGGTTACCTACTAAATTAAATAGTAAATTATTTGCGACCTGTCAAAAGAGGGGGAGGAAATGGATCGGACTACTAATCCAACTGCGCAAAAGCTTTTAAGGGCTTTTATGCAGTTCAATAAGGTCGGGTGGCACCAGCGATCAATCGCGGGGTGTAAACCCAGCGAAATCAGGGTGCTGTTCTGTATCAAAAAGGGCGCGCAGTCTGATACCCTCGAAATGAAGGTATCTGCGATCAGCAAATTGCTGCATGTGACCTCTCCGACCGTCACACAATTGCTGAAAGGCCTGGAAGCCCACGGCCTGGTCGTACGGCGCATCGACCCAACAGATCGACGCGCTGTTGGTATTACTCTGACGGAAAAAGGTGAAATGGTCACCCAGAAGGCGGCAGATGCTTTTTCGGACTCCTTTAACGGACTGATTGAGTACATGGGAGAGGAACAAGGCAATCAGCTTGCCGAGCTTTTATCCAGGGCTTTTCGCTACTTCAGCGAGAAGGAAGCTAGCTTGTATCACTCGCAATATAATGGAGATGAATAAGCATGATTAAATTGCTACGGTTCATGCAACCGTATCGTATGCTTCTTGTTCTTATCCTGGTGCTGGCCTTTGCGCAATCCATGTCGATTCTGTTTCTGCCAAACCTGATGGCAGATATTGTGGATAATGGAATTGTGAAAGGCGATACCGGATACATTTGGAGAATTGGCGGCCTCATGTTGCTGGTAAGCATCGGAGGCGTCATTTGTGCCGTCATCGGAACGTTTTATTCCTCCAGGGTCGCAACCGGCTTTGGCAAGATAATACGCGGCAAGATTTTTACGCGCGTGACCCAATTTTCGCTGCACGAATTTGATACCGTGAGCACGGCCTCGTTGATAACCCGCACGACCAATGATACGACACAGGTTCAGCAAGTCCTGGTCATTATCCTTGGCATGATGATCACCGCGCCAATGATGATGATCGGCGGGATCATTATGGCCGTCGGACAGGACGCCACGCTTTCGTTGATCCTGGTGGTGATTATTCCGGTGCTGGTCGGCGCCATTGTTTTGCTCCTGGCCAAAGCCATACCGCTCTTCCAGAGCTTGCAGATGAAACTGGATAAACTCAACCTTATTCTGGACGAGGGGCTGACCGGAGTGCGCGTCATCCGCGCGTTCGACCGTGTGAAGCACGAGGAAAAGCGCTTTGATATTGCCAACCTCGAATTGACCAATGTCTCTATCAAGGTGAACAGGCTCATTGCCCTGTTAATGCCCATTATGATGCTGGTTCTGAATGTTTCAAGCGTCGCTATTCTCTGGTTCGGCGGGCTTCGCATCAGTAATGGCGATATGCAAGTTGGCGCGCTTATCGCATTTCTGCAATATGCCATGCAAATTATGTTCGCGCTGCTGATGGTCTCGATGATGTTTGTTATGCTCCCGCGTGCCCAGGCTTCCGCGACCCGCATTAACCAGGTGCTGGCGATGGTGCCCGAAATCAACGATCCCGCGCTGGCGAATGATGCTGACATCGAACAGGGCTATGTGGAGTTCCAAAATGTGACCTTCAGCTATCCCGGCGCGGAAGAACCGGCTATCTGCGACATTACCTTCAGCGCCCGCCCAGGCGAGGTCACGGCCATCATCGGTGGCACTGGAGCAGGGAAAACGACCCTGATCAACCTGATCCCGCGCTTCTACGATATAGACAGCGGCAGCGTCCTGGTTGACGGCATCGATGTTCGCGAGATGTCGCAGGAGCATTTACGCGCGAAAATCGGCTTTGTACCGCAAAAGGCC
>JBGQJX010000356.1:0-4700 GCA_041499255.1 Ktedonobacteraceae bacterium
GACACTTGACGGCATTTGTTTGCCCTGCTAGGCTTAAAACAGGACTGTTACAATGCTGGAAAACAATTTGAGAGGTATTTTTATGCCCTACCACATGTGGATCAATGGTTTGCTCGCCTGTTGACGCTTGAAGGCGGCAAGCCGCTGATCGAGAATAAATAAACCAGGAGATGCTATTATTCCTCTTTTACCGCCGCGATAGCTTCTTTCAACTTTTGGTACACAACGTCAAGGTGTTCCGGCATGACTTTGATTTCGGCAATCACCGGCATGAAATTGGTGTCACCATTCCAGCGAGGCACGACATGCAAATGCATGTGATCAGCAAAACCAGCGCCCGCGACCTTTCCTTCGTTAATGCCCATATTGTATCCATCAGGCTGCATAGCGAAGCGAAGAGCTTTGAGCGCAAGCTGCGCCTGCATCATTAGCTCTGTAAGCGTCTCCGCGGACAATTTCTCGATTGTGCCCACGTGCTGATAAGGCGCAATCATCAAGTGACCATTGTTGTAAGGGTAGAGGTTCAGCATCATGAAGCAGCGCTCGCCGCGGTAGAGAATATGGTGCTCTTCGTCGCGGTTCTCGGCTGGTTGGGTGCAAAAAATGCACCCCTGGGGTTGTGGTGTCTGGGGCGCAATATAAGCCATGCGCCAGGGAGCCCATAAACGTTCCATGACAACATTATAGCACAGGCTGTTTCAGAGGTGTTTATTCCTGCGCTTGTTACTCAGCGGGGGATTCCTGTGGTACGTCGCATACTTCTACCGCTTTTACCTGTTTTGTATGCAACTACCATGCTTCTTTCTGAGGCGAAGCATCATAGCGCTTAAAATGAGGAGTCAGGCAATGCGACCCACGCCGTGGCCCATTTTTGAATCGCCACCACAACAGGCTCAAGCGCTCGCCCTTTATCGGTTAGCTGATACTCGACTCGCACGGGTATCTGGGGATAGACGACGCGCTCAATCACGCCTTCCAGCTCCAGTTCGCGCAGCCGATCACTGAGAACACGGTCCGAGAGGCCCTCAACCGTGTTGGTCAACTCGCAAAACCGTCGCGGACCCTCCAGCAGCGCGTATAAGAGCAGGCCGGTCCAACGCTTACCGAGTAACTGGATGGCGTGTTCATACCTTGGACAAATGTTGCTTGTTGTTGCCGTTTGTGTCATTCTTGTTTCCGTGATAGGCCTCGTTGCCATGTTCTGCCTCCCTTTCTGATCATAGGAAGACCAGAGCAGGGTAGTAATTGACGTTATGTATATTAAAGTATACCATGTTTCTCTTCCTAAGGCAAGCAATGAAGCTTATAAAAAATAAGTGACTATGTGTCAACGACATCTGATCCAGAGTATGCGACAAAAAGCCCACCCGCGCGCGGGTGGGCATTTTGTCGCATATCCTGGAAACCTCCCTCTTCAATTTGACACTCTACCCACCCTGTGCTACCATACAGAATGAGGTAGTGTACTTAAGACACTAGGTACTGTAGGGGTCCAATGAAGCCTCCCCTATTTGTAATATTTTGTTACGAGAAATGAAGGATCCCACCAATGGGAACACTCCCCATTTTTGTGCTGGTGACGCTGGCTATTCTCTTTGGCCTGTTTGTTATGGTTTTGACCCCTTTCCTGGGGCCAAAGAAGCCATCGCCCGAGAAGCTAGCTCCTTATGAATGTGGCATTCAAGAGATTGAAGCGCCTAAGCGGCGTTTCCCTATCAAGTATCTCTTGACGGGCATGCTTTTTATTGTGTTCGACATCGAAATTGTCTCTTTTTATCCCCTGGCCATCCTGCTTCACAGCCTCAAAGTTTTTGGGTTGATTGAGCTGCTCGTCTTTCTGCTGATTTTGATGATTGGCTATATCTATGTCTGGCGAAAGGGGGCGTTCACATGGGAGTAAAAAATCCGTGGGAGCCGGTGCAGGCTTTTTCGAACAATCAGACACCACGGCGACAACTACATGTGAAGAACGGCGAGTCGGGCATTTTGACGACCCAGGTCAATAAATTCTTAGATTGGGGGCGCAGTTCCTCGCTCTGGCCCGTATCCTTTGGCCTGGCTTGCTGCGCCATCGAGATGATGTCGGCCAGCGCTGACCGCTGGGATATCTCGCGCTTTGGGGCAGAGGTATTCCGAGCCTCGCCACGGCAGGCTGACCTGATGATCGTCGCCGGGCGCTGCTCGATCAAAATGGCGCCGGTGCTGCGGCAGATATATGACCAGATGCCCGATCCCAAGTGGGTCATTGCTATGGGCGCCTGCGCGTCATGCGGCGGTGTCTTTAATAATTATGCGATTGTACAAGGGGTAGATAAAATTGTGCCGGTCGATGTCTTCATTCCGGGCTGTCCGCCGACACCTGATATGCTACTCTTTGGTTTCAATGAACTGCAACGGAAAATTCGTGAAGGCATACCCAATCCTCCCGATCCTTTGAAAGCCAGCGGTATGAAGCTGGTGGGACCCATCGGAGAAGAACTATAAGCAGGTGGGGACGCGATACATCGGGTCCCTACAGTGTATTTCAGTGTATTTCAAGGAATATATTTGTATGGCCATAACAGCGACAGCAACGGTCGAGAAGGTGCGGCAGAAATTTCCACAGGCGATAGTTGAAACGGTCGAGTTTCGTGATGAGCAGACGATTGTACTGAAGCCAGAAGACCTGGTAACGGTTTGTAGCTACCTTCAGAAAGATCTACAGTACAATTTCCTTTCAAGTGTGACTGCCGTAGATTGGCCTGAGCGTCTCCCCCGCTTTGACATTGTCTACCACCTGCTCTCGATCCCCAATCAATGCGTGCTACGCCTGAAGGTGCGTGTTGGCCAGCGGCGTGAAGAGCATCCAGCCGTACCAACGGTGGTTGGAGTGTGGCTCTCGGCAAACTGGTATGAACGAGAGGTGTATGATCTCTTCGGCATTACATTTAGCGGCCACCCCGACATGCGCCGCATTCTCATGCCAATGGATTGGACGACACACCCGTTACGTAAGGACTACCCGCTGGCAGGCTTTGATTTGCCTGAGCCACACTGGGGTGGCCAGGTACCGTATGATACCGACCCTGGCGTTGGAAGTCAGACGCTGCGCTCGCCAGGTGGGCGAGAACTCAACGAGAGCCGCAGCCAGATCAGCCAGAATCAGGAACCGGGGACAAAGAAAAGATGATTTGGGGGCGACCGGGCGCCCGGGCGACCCAAGGGTCGCCCCTACAATGGACGGGAACGGCGTTATGCAACAGCAAGACATAGAAAATATCTACACCATCGAGGATAGCCAGCCCGGTGAAGATGGGCAGCGCAACGACACGATGACCATCAATATGGGGCCCCAGCACCCCAGCACGCACGGTGTGCTGCGCTTGATATTGACCATCGAGGGTGAAACGGTGATTAAATCGGTGCCCGACATTGGTTTCTTGCACACCGGTATCGAGAAAACCGCCGAGGCAAAAACCTATCACCAGGCGCTGGTCTTAACCGACCGTATGGACTACCTGGCGCCCCTCAACAATAACCTGGGCTACTCGCTGGCCGTCGAAAAGTTGCTCGGCATTGAAGACGAGGTCACGGACAAAATCAACTATGTGCGCGTTTTGCTGGCAGAACTCCAGCGTATCGCCAGCCACCTTGTCTGGCTGGGTACCCACGCGATCGATCTCGGCGCTATGAGCGTTTTCCTCTACTGCTTCCGCGAGCGCGAGATAATCCTGGACGTCTTTGAATACATCTCGGGCGTGCGCATGATGACCAGCTATATTTGCCCTGGCGGACTGCAGGCCGATATCCCGCCGGGATTTGATGCCAAAGTGCGCGCATTCACCAGTATCTTCCCCGCTCGCTTGCAGGAATATCACGATCTCCTGACGAATAACCAGCTCTGGCTGGAACGCACCAAAAATGTTGCTTTCCTGAGCGCGGATGATGCCATTGCGTATGGCGCTACCGGTCCCGTACTGCGTGGCAGCGGCGTGGTATGGGATATCCGCAAGGCATTTCCCTACAGCGGCTACGAACAGTTCGACTTTGACATCCCGGTGGGAAGCAGGGGGGACGTATACGACCGCTACCTGGTGCGCATGCTGGAGATGGAACAGAGTCTGAACATTGTAAACCAGGCCCTCGAAGGCATGCCCACGGGTCCATACCGTGTCGACAACCCGAAAATTACGCCGCCGCCGAAGTGGCAGATCACGGGCAGTATGGAGGCGCTGATCCATCACTTCAAGTTTTTTACCGAGGGCTATCGTCCACCGAAAGGGGACGTGTTCGTACGCACCGAATCACCGAAAGGTGAGTTAGGTTTCTATATCGTCAGTGATGGCAGCGCAAAGCCATACCGGATGCACGTGCGCGGCGCCTCATTTGCTAATCTGCAGGCGCTACCGCGCATGATTGAAGGAAGTTTCCTCTCTGACGTGGTCGCAGCTATTGGCAGCATAGACATCGTGCTTGGTGAGGTTGATAGATGATTTCAGAACAGGCGAAACAACGCATGCGTGAGCTGACAGCACGCTATCCTGTGGCGCGTTCAGCAGTAATGCCCGCACTCTATATAGCACAACAAGAAGAGGGCTACATTACACAGGCCGCTCTGGAGGCAGTAGCCGAGACAATTGGCATGACCGTCGATGATGTTGAGAGCGTGGCTACTTTTTATACCATGTATTACCAGCAGCCTCCGGGGAAAAAGGTCATTA
>JBGQJX010000357.1:0-4694 GCA_041499255.1 Ktedonobacteraceae bacterium
AAAACTGCGCAAATACAAATCTAAACAAATTATACGGCTTCATTCAGTCAAAGAGGTAAAAGCCTTTTTAGCGCAACAGGTGCGAGTTGCTGGTGAAAATAGGGATTCTTCCGCAACGGCTCTTGTTGCAGGGGAAAGGACTTTAGCGCCAGCAAGACGAAAATAAAGAATCCCACGCGCCTGAACCCCAGGTTCAGGCGCGTGGGCCATCTTGCTATTTCTACCAGCCTCAACCGGCCTCAGAAGTGCGATTGCGTAGCAGCTGTACCGGTGAAATCAGCGGTCAGCGGCTTGAAGTTTGCTGGCTGCGTGGGGTCAACCTGGAAGACAACTGAATCGCGCGTTGGAACACGCTGGTCAGGTGACGTTCCATAGGTGACCGGGGGCAACAAGCCACCCAGATTGACACTACTCAACGAATTGAAGGCCGCGAACAGGCCATCGCGCGTGATGTCGTTATTCGCCATCGCCTTCTTCAGGATGGCATAGGTGATCTCCGACTCGGCATAGCCGAACTCGAAGTAGCCATCGGGCTGCTGGTCTGGAGCATATTTCGCGACATCTTGCAGCATCTGCGCCATACCGGGTACGGACGTATCACCCCAGGTAGCTCCCTGGGACATTACCCAGAGGCGAAGGAGCAGTGGCTTCAAAGAGGGGACGGCGAGCAGGCCATTCGACCATCCAGGACTCTGGAGAATAAACTGCGGAAAGTAGCCCAGTTTGGCAGCCGTGCCGACGATGGTGGCCGTGACGAGCGGCAGCGTGGTAAGGAAGACATATTTCGCCCCGGCAGCTTTCAACTGCGAAACCTGAGCGGTAAAGTCCTTGTCGGTCGGCGCGTAACTGGCCTGGCCCACATCGTGCAATGAGTAGGCAGCCACAGCCTCTTTGTAGCCGGTCAATCCATCCTGGCCGTACTCATCATTCTGGTAAATGATGCCCGTCGCAGGACTCTTGACACCCAGTTTATTCACAACATATTCGAAAGCGTTCTCGACCTGCAGTCGATAGGGCGTTCCGACCATAATGAGATATTTTTCGCGAGCGAGGGCGGAAGACAGGGTTGCAGCCGAAATCAGCATATGGTCTGATGCGGCCAGGTCCTTGATGGCGAAGGTAGTGGGCGTTCCCAGGCTGTCAGCTATCATCAGAACTTTGTTGTGGATCTGGTTGTAGAGCTGAACCTGGATTTGTGGATTGTACTGTGAATCCTCCTCGAGGAATTTCACCTTGTAGCCATTGACTCCACCGTTATCGTTGATGTGTTTGAAGTACACCTCAACTCCGCGCGCCAGCGGGTCCCCAACCGGTGCTGCCACGGGGCCAGAGTAGGGCGAGATTATTCCCAGGGTGATAGTCTTATTTGCTACATCGACACCAGGACCAACTTTGAGTCCACCTCCATTGCCACTGTTTGAGCTGCTGCTGGCGCATCCGGAGAGCGCCATCACAAAAACAACAATGAAACCTACGCACGCAAAGAGCGTCTTCTTGGTAAGCATGGATTACACCTCTTCATGAAACATTCGGGATAACGACGGTTGAGAATAAAAATGCGCTACATCTTCTGAATCCTGCTCTGTTTCACCTGTACTAAGCAAAAGACTATGCATCTTCGCCTTTTGTGAGCAACGAGTTCCCAGTGTCGAACTGAGGCCCGGCTTCTGACGGAAGATCATTAATCTCGGCTGGATCACCTCCTTCGTCTCTATGCGCATTGAACTTGCGGGTCAACGCCTGGCCCTGGCGTACAAGTCCAATTACCCCTCCCGGCTCAAAGAGCAGGAAGACGACTATCAGCAGGCCATAAAGAAGGGCGTTCAGGTCGCCACTGCTGATGATGCCCGAACCGCTGGCAACAGGGAGTAGGGAGAAATGATCGATGACCAGTGGCAATCCGAACACGAAAGCTGCTCCAAGAATTGATCCCCAGATACTGGCTATTCCGCCGATGATGATGGCTGCTATGAACTGGATAGAAAGCGTTAAGCTCCAGTAATTGGGGATGATATAGCGGCTGTACGAGGCAAACAGCGCGCCCGCGATACCGGCCAGGAACGACGAAAGGATGAACGCGCCCATCTTCGCCTCGAACAGGTTAACGCCCATAATGGTAGCGCCTGTTTCATTATCGCGCACTGCTCGGAATGCGCGCCCGGCGCGCGAGCGCATGACGTTGTACACGAAGAGCGCCGCCAGCACTAAAACGATCAGGATCAACAAGAAATATTGCTGGCCGGTCGTTAACGCAAGACCAAAGAATGAGTTTTGCTGGTCGAATGTCGCGTCTCCTATTGCAGGTATGGGGAAAGAGCGTCCCTGCGGGCCGCCTGTGATACCGGGAGCATTCAGAAAGATATATTGCCCGATGAAGATGAGCGAAAGTGAGACAATACCCAGGTAAAAGCCTTTCAGCCGCAGAGCCGTCGGGCCAATCAGCGCGCCGGCGAGCGCGGCCACGATGCCTGCTGCTGGGAGCCAGATAATGAAAGGGAGACCCAGGCCCAGTGGATCGAGCGGAGAAGATGGCATGTTCCCGCCGAGATAGGCAGCAGTGTATGCACCAATGGCCATAAAGAAGGCGATACCCAGCGAAACCTGGCCTGTATAACCCGAAAGCACGTTGAGCCCAATCGCCGCAATCGCCGCAATCAGCGTATAGTTGACAATCGTGAACCAGTCATCGTTCGCTAGAGAGAAGAAGATCAGGGTAACTGCCACAAGCAGAAAAACGGCAATCCAGCGTGATGCCTTTCCTCCCAGGAAGCGCGGAGACGGTGCGGCGGTGGATGCTGGGGTGGATGGAGTGCTGGCTTTTGGATATGCGCTCATATTCGCTCCACCTTTCTTGTACCGAAAAGGCCGTAAGGTCGAATGAGTAGCACCAGAATCATCACCAGGTAGGGAGTAATCTCGTGAATGCCTGCGCCCAGGAAGCTGGCGACGTGGCTTTCGTAACCGGCAGTCAGGTCCTGCACCAGTCCAATAATGATGCCGCCGACGACTGCCCCGGTGATCGAGTCAATACCGCCAAGGATGATGGCAGGGAATGCCAGCAGAGCGGCGCCTCCCAGCGTCGGGTCCATTGCATAGGAACCTATGGCGAGAAAGACTCCGCCAATTGTGGCAATAGCGGCGGCTATACCCCAGGCCAGCGCGTACACCGTGCGAATATTGATACCTACCGCCAGCGCGGCCTCCTGGTCGAGCGCTGTGGCACGCATTGCCAGCCCATAGCGAGTGTATTGGAAGAAATAAAAAAGAATTGCGCACAGGATGATCGTCACGATAATTGTCAGTAAGTCGTTCGAACCAAAGTGGACGCCACCAATGTTAAAACCGTTGGTGATTGAATATGGTGCGGCCGCCGGGATAGGATTCGACCCCCATCTCACGATGACCGCGGTGCGCAGGATGGTATCCAGACCAATGGTAATCATCAAGATGGAGAAGACGGGGCGGCCAATCATGCGTTGCAAGACAAAGCGCTCGAAGAGGAGACCGATTACTACAGTCACCACGACACCTGCCAGTATCGCAAAAATGAAGTTCAGATGCCACTCGAACACTGCTGAAGAGACAACATAAGCTCCCACCAGCAGCAGTTCGCCTTGAGCAAAGTTGATGACCTCGCTGGCTTTGAAGATAATGGTGAAACCCAGTCCGATCAGGGCGTAGATACAACCCAGCGCAATGCCCGCGAAGGCAATTTGAAGAAAATAAGCCACTTTCTTTCTTTCTTTCCTTTCTCTCCTGTTCGCGATACTACGCGTGATATTCTTCAGTTGAGATGGGCAGAGCGGTGGCAGTCCCACCTCCGAACTCTTCGCCCAGGTAGGCTTTGATGACATCAGGATTGGCCTGAACTTCAGCCGGTACCCCTTGCGCGATGATGCGCCCAAAATCGAGTACCAGCACCCTGTCCGCGATGCCCATGACCAATGCCATGTCATGCTCAACCAGTACCTGTGTGATGCCAAGCTGCTCTTTGATATCGAGAATGGCGGCTGCGATATCCTCGGTTTCTTCAATTCCCATGCCTGCGACCGGTTCATCTAGCAAGAGCAGTCTGGGTTCCAGGGCAAGCGCGCGAGCTATATCAGCGCGTTTTTGCAATCCGAAGGGTAAGCTGCCCAGCGGTTGGTTTTGCAGGTGCTGCAATCCCAGCAGATCAAGCAGGTGTAAGCAGTAGGCGCGATTCCTTTTTTCTTCATTGCGCGTCAAACCGATATAGATTCCACCGAGGATGATACCGCTGCGCATGCGTGTATGCCGGCCAAGCAGGAGATAATCAAGCACTGTCATTGTGGGGAACTGCCCAAGACTCTGAAAGGTGCGGGCAATGCCAACGCGTGCCACCTGGTGTGTTTTGAAACGCAGGAGGTCTCGTCCATCAAACGTCACCCGTCCCGCAACAGGCTGGTAAACACGCGATAACACGTTGAATAGTGACGTTTTCCCCGCGCCGTTCGGCCCGATCACCGCGAACAGTTCTCCAGGCTGTACCTTGAATGACACATCCGTCAGCGCTTTAACGCCGGCAAATTGTACCGAGACGCCCTCAACAGTGAGCAAGGGCGAGGGATGTGCTTTTAGGGCATGTTCTCCAGCAGGCATATCGTTCATATGGCCCACCTCCTCGTGGGTCGTCGCTGCCGAATCGTGCTCATATTGCTGCGCTCTCCTCCTTC
>JBGQJX010000358.1:0-4653 GCA_041499255.1 Ktedonobacteraceae bacterium
ACTGGTATGGCCTGCCTCAGCGCGCTGGGCTTGACCATTTCGAGCGCGATGAAGGCACAGACGGAGGGAGATATACGTGGCTCTTCTTTGAGCAGGAAGCCCATCACACCTGCTGCAACGGCTTCGAAGACGTAATCCTTGTCGTCATATACATCCAACTATATCTTTTGTTGCACATTTTCTTTACCCTGTGCTATAATCCGACTGGTACAACATGAGAAATAACAGATGGGATTTCGCGCATGAAAAAGAACGAGCCGCCCTCTGTTTGGGGATCGCTGGCCCTGGTGGGCCAACTGGGCCTGGTCATAGCCATTCCCCTTGTTCTAGGTTACCTTGGAGGGACCTATCTTGATGGCCTTACCAATACAAAAAATGTATTTTTATATCTCGGGCTGCTGCTTGGCCTGGTCGTAGGGATATTTGGAGCGTACCGTTTATTGTCACCTTACTTGAAATAGCATAGACGGGGGCCTCTCACAACGAACATGATCTAGCAGAGCTCGGCGAACAGGAGGATGCCGAGTGGGGCTCTGGAAACTGCTTGAAATAAAGATTCAACCGGATGTGATTTTCAACATCGGACCACTTCCGGTAACGAACACACTACTTAGTACCTGGATATCAATCCTCATTTTAGTAGTATTCTTCTTCTTTGCAAATCGCCGGCGTGCTCTTATCCCTTCTGGTATACAGAATGTCGCCGAGTACCTCGTGGAGTTTCTGCTTGGATTGGTAGAAGGTGTTTCCGGTAAAGAAAAAGGACGAAGATTTTTCCCCCTGGTAGGAACTCTCTTTCTCTTCATCATTGTCTGCAACCTACTGGACGTCATCCCCGGTGTCGATACCATCGGCACTATTAATCACGACGTCATTCGCACGGCCCACATAACCAGCCAGCCTGTATTGGGGTTCTTGCTCTTTGGTGATCTTTCTAATGCGCTGATACCCTGGATTCGCCCGGCCACCAGCGATCTGAATCTGAATTTCGCCATGGCTCTTACCGTGGTAGTAACCTGCCAGGTTCTTGGTTTCGCTACCCTGGGACCCGTGCAACACCTGAGTAAATACGTCAACTTGAGAACTTTTTTCAATTCATTGCGCAAGCGCCAGTTTGGAAATTTGTTCCAGGGATTTATCGAGTTCTTCGTAGGTATTATCGATCTCATTAGTGAATTGTCTCGTATCCTTTCCCTGTCCTTCCGTCTCTTCGGCAACATCTTCGCCGGCAGTGCGGTATTAGCAGTGTTCGCGTTCATCTTGCCGTTTATATCCGATGTTATCTTCATCCCGCTCGAGCTGTTTGTCGCTTTCGTACAGGCCCTGGTCTTCTCTCTTCTAACCCTTGTCTACCTACAAATGGCCACCACGGCTGAGCATTCCGATGAGACTGAACATGAAGCGCTTGAAGAAGTTGAACGCAGTGAGGCGCAGAAGGTGGCGGCAACTCACTAAACAAGGGAGAGAGGGATATGCCCTTCTCCTGCAAATCAACAGTAATTGCTACTCGCAGCCATTTCTTACTGCGATTGCATAAATTCAAATGAATAACAATAGGCTTGTCCTTAAGGAGGATTATCAACATGCTTTTCAGTTCCCTTGTAGCAGCGTTACCCATTGTATTGGCAGCGACTGACACGACATTTAATACCCTGGCTGTAGCGCTAGCAATTGGTCTGGGAGCCATTGGCCCAGGAATCGGTATCGGTATCGCCGCAGGTCAGGCATTCAACGCCATCGGACGTAACCCTGAAGCAGAGCCACTGATCCGTATCAACATGTTTATTGGTCTGGCTTTCGCCGAAGCTATCGCTATTTACGCTCTGGTTATTGCCTTCTTGCTCAACGCCAGATAGTACCCTGACAGCCATAAAGGGAGTCATAGCCTGGCAGCCACATAGGCTGCCGCTACATATTCTTTCTCATGAAGATACATGTAGCGTTTTCCTGCCTTCCCAACAACATTCCCCTTGTGGTACCAGGCTACTACCTCTAATGAAAGGAGGCGTACAAAGTGGTGCAGACTATTATTCTTGCTGACCTGTTAGGTGGTTTCGGGATCAATGCTCTTGCTTTTCTCTCACAGCTCGTCAGTTTCGGCATTGTCTTCTTGATACTATGGAGATGGGGATTACCCACGATTCTTAAGACGATGAACCAGCGACAGGCAGTTATTCAAGAAGGGGTTGAGAACGCCGAGCGGGCCAGGCGCGACCTCGCCGATGCGACAGCACGCGCAGAACAAGTTCTGCTCGAGGCGCGCAGGCAGGCTCAGGAGACCATCGCACAGGCGACGAAGGCCGCCGAGGCCGAGTCTAGCCGCATTCGAGAAGATGCACACGCCCAGGCCGAGCAGATTAGCAAGCAGCAGGTGGCTCGCATACAACAGGAAGCCGCGCGCGCGCGTGCTGAACTCAATCGCCTGGTTGTGAACCTCTCGATCAATGCAGCCAGTAAGGTTATTAGTAAATCGGTTGATAGCAGCGACAACCGCCGCCTGGTGGAAGAGTTCGTTAGCTCTAGCCAAACAAAGGAACAGTAATGCTTAAAGGAGCGATAGCGCGTCGCTACGCAGGTGCCATCTTCGAGATCGCGCGCAAGCAGAATACGCTTGACCGCACCCTCGAAGACGTGAAAGAGATAGCCCGGCTTTTTGCGATCCGCAAACTGGCATATCTCCTCCACGAGCCTAAAATTCCCGCGCAGCGCAAAGAGACAGCCATACGCCAGGCGCTGGCGGATAAGTTGCTGCCTACATCGCTCAACCTCGCTCTGCTCGTTGTCCAACGTGAACTGGTCGCCCTGATGCCAAACATTGGCAGCGAACTCGAAGAACTTGTGCTGAATTATAAGAACCAGGCAGTAGCGGAAGTTACAACGGCAACGAAACTTGACGATGTACAGATGAATCTTATCAAGCAAGCACTGGAACGTAGAACAGGTAAGACGATTCTCGTAAAAACGAAGGTTCAGCCCGAAATTCTGGGTGGCATCATTGCCCGTGTCGGCGACCGGGTAATCGACGGCAGCATCCGCTATCGCTTGAGCGCATTGCGGCAGCAGTTGTTGGCGAGTACAGCCAGCAGCAACATCGATTTCCTGTCTGAAGTAGGAAACGATCAAAGCTTAAAGACTGCTGATACCGCTGGAACACCCGGTAATACGCAAGAAGGTTCGACTGAACCAAGTAGTATACAGATACAATAAGTAGTTAGAGCAATGAGGATTGAAAGCGAGCAAGAGTGGAGGAATAATAAAAATGGCATCTTGGGCTGATGAAATCAGTGCCATCATTGAGAAAAATATCGTAGGCTTCAGTGGAGGCGAGACAGAGACAGCAAGCGTCGGCACCGTGATCGCGGTGCAAGACGGTATCGCTCGCGTCTATGGAATGCAAGATGTAAAGTATCTCGAGTTGGTAGAATTTCCTCGCACAGGCATGATGGGCCTGGCCTTCAACCTTGAAGAAGAGACGGTCAGTTGCCCAATCCTGGGTGAGTATACACATATTAAAGAAGACGACGAAGTGCGCACCACTGGACGAGTTATCTCGGTGCCTGTTGGCGATGCACTGATCGGTCGCGTGGTCAACCCCCTGGGCGAACCAATCGACGACCGCGGGCCTATCGTTACCGATAAGACACGCCCGGTCGAGCGCGTTGCCCCAGGTGTCATCACCCGGCAAAGCGTGAACACCCCTGTACAGACAGGTATCAAGGCCATTGACAGTATGATCCCCATCGGGCGTGGTCAGCGCGAGCTTATCATTGGCGACCGCCAGACGGGTAAGTCGGCCATCGCGATCGATACGATCATCAACCAGAAGGGTAAAAACCTGATCTGTATCTACGTCGCAATTGGTCAGAAAAACTCGACAGTTGCGCGAACACGCGACATTTTAGAGCAGCATGGAGCGATGGATCACACCATTATCGTCTCCGCCAGCGCCTCTGATCCGGCTCCCTTGAAGTACCTGGCCCCATACGCTGGTTGCGCCATGGGTGAAGAGTTCATGGAATTGGGACGTGATGCGCTGATTATCTATGATGATCTGACCAAGCACGCGGAAGCGTATCGAAACATCTCGCTGATTATCCGCCGTCCTCCTGGACGCGAGGCCTATCCTGGTGATGTGTTCTACCTGCACTCCCGCTTGTTGGAGCGCGCGGCACGTCTGAATGATGATTACGGCGGTGGTTCACTGACGGCCCTGCCAATCATCGAGACAAAGGCCAACGACATTTCAGCGTATATTCCTACGAACGTGATCTCGATTACCGATGGGCAGATATTCCTTGAAACAGACCTGTTCAACGCTGGTTTGCGCCCGGCCATTAACGTCGGTCTCTCGGTCTCTCGTGTAGGCAGTAGCGCTCAAACGCGCGCTATGAAACAGGTAGCTGGATCGCTGCGTCTCGACCTGGCACAGTTCCGTGAACTGGCGGCCTTCGCGCAGTTTTCCTCGGACCTTGACAAGGCGACCAAGGCCCGCATCGACCGCGGCCAACGCTTGACCGAAATCCTCAAGCAGCCACAGTACCGGCCAGTGTCTGTCGAAAAACAGGTAATGATCATCTTTGCCGCTACCAACGGGTACCTGGATAGTACGCCAGTCGATAAGGTCTCGGAATGGGAGGCCACCTTCTATCGTTA
>JBGQJX010000359.1:0-4653 GCA_041499255.1 Ktedonobacteraceae bacterium
GGGAATGCCTGGGGTGTATGAAATAGTTGTGGGCTTGCGAAGGGGGGGTTAGGCGAAATGGTGGTTTATGCGCTGTAGAAACAGTGCTATGAAACGTTCGGAATCGACCCCGATGGAAGCGAGCAGGTTATGTGGTTGGGTAGCGCGGGGCCCAAAGTAGGCGACAGTTTCTCCCAGTGTGAGGGCTCCGTGAAGCTCTACATCTACGAAGGCAGGCTCCCAGGTGATCAGTTCTGGCAGGAAGGCCGCTGCCAGGCAGAGGGGGTCATGCATATGAAAAGCCGAAATACCGAATCGTGGGCTGTAGACATCGAAGTAGAAGGAGAGCATGTGGTCAATAGCAGCGGTTACGGGGCTCCCGCTGCGTGCCAGTGATTTGACCTGGTCACGTTGCATTTCTGCCTGCATGGTGGTATCAAGTGTGACCAGGCGAATGGGCCAGCCAGCGTGGAAAACCATCTGTGCCGCGTGTGGGTCTACATATATATTGAACTCGGCGCTTGGAGTAGTATTACCGGGTACGCGTAGAGCGCCGCCCATAATGACCACTTCACGCACCGACTGAGCAATGCGCGGTTCACGGCGTAAAGCCAGGGCGATGTTTGTCAGCGGACCAATTGGCACCAGGGTGATCTCACCTGGCGAGGCCATAATTTTTTCGATGATTACATCGACTGCGTGCGCGGCTACAACCTGGGCCCGGGTCACCGGCAATTGAAGACCGCCAAGTCCATTGTCTCCGTGTACATAGTCAGCGTAAACGGGTTGGCGTACTATTGGCTGATTACTGCCGCGCGCCACGGGAATATCTGTGCGGCCCGCCAATTCGAGGAGAGCGAGGGCATTGTGGGTAGTGTGATTGACATTGACATTGCCACCGACAGTGGTAATGGCTTCGAGTTGAACTTCTGGGGAGGCCAGCGCTAAAAATAAGGCAAGGGCATCATCTATACCAGGGTCAGTATCAAGGATAATACGATACATGTCTACGCACCTCTTTTTGTTTGATATACTACGCTACGCGCGCACTCCGCGAGTTATCGGAAATATATGATAAGTATGAACGATTTGCGAGAGAAGCAGTTTATGCGCTGCGCAGAAATGCTTCGACTTCGGCGCGCGTGGGTAATCCTGATTGCGCGCCAAACTTTGTGACTTTGAGGGCACTGGCATAAACGGCGAAGCGTAAGGCGTCTTCTGACGTTTGTCCCTCGGTGAGAGCCACGGTGAATGCTCCCACAAAGCTATCCCCGGCGGCTGTCGTATCAACGACCTGGACCCCTGGCGCGGATTGGTAGATGATGCTGGTTCCGCCTTTCGCTGCGGTGGTGGCAAGGAGCGCTCCCTGGGAGCCAAGTGTTATCGCTACTCTGGCTATGCCTTGCTCAAGGAGTACGGTGGCGACGATGCGTGCATCCTCGAGACTGTCTACCCGTTGCCCGCTCAGCAGACTGGCTTCAGATTCGTTGACAATCAAGACATCCAACTGCTGTAGCGCTGCTTTTGGTAGTGATTGGGCCGGGGCGAGGTTTAGTACGACCGGCACACCGACATTATGGGCGGCAGCGATAAGCGATACGACGGTTTCGAGGGGGATTTCTAATTGCAGTACCAGCGCTTGCGCCCGGGTGATGGATGCAAGGATGTTGGAGGACTGTGCATGATCCAGTCCGACGCGCATATTGGCGCCAGAGGCAACGACGATAGCATTATTGCCGTCAGGATCGAGAAAGATAAAGGCTACGCCACTTGCTTCTTGCTGGTCGATGACGATGAGACCAGTATCTACATGGTCGGCTTGCAAGGCACTGAGGAGCCGTTCACCGAAGGGATCATTGCCGACACGTCCTGCCATGGAGACTGCTGTACCGAGACGGGCTATAGCTACAGCCTGGTTTGCTCCCTTGCCGCCTGGTATAAGCTTGAGGGAGCCTGCTCCGAGGAGTGTTTCGCCCAGGGTGGGGACGCGAGTTACACGCACAACCTGGTCCATGTTGAGGCTACCGACAACGAGAATCTGGCCCTGCGACATTTTTGTATCCTCTACTGGTTTTATTAGAAAGCATACGATATAGATAAGTGTGGATGCAAATCTGATGTGCTGGCTTCTATTGAGGCAGTGATTGTGAGGCAGTGATTGATGGCCAGTGGCAATCGACTACGAACAGCCATATCCCTGCAACTCGTGAATTCATCAGACGCTCCTGGTGATCGGACTTGCTCAAATATGGGAAAAAAATCGTGTGTTCTCAGGATGTTTTTTCGTGCTTATTTGCTTACAATTTGCATGAAATGTACCCATGTAGCTCTTAAGTCGTTTTCGTTTAGCAAGGCCGAAATGTAGTCTTATTTGGTTCGGAAGGGGATATAATCATGGTAGAGAAAACAGAAGAGTTATTGACCGTAGGTGAAGTAGCACGTCGCCTGAGAGTGGATGAAACGACGGTACGGCGCTGGATTAAAAGCGGCGCTTTAGAAGCGATTACACTGCCCCATCGTTCCAAGCGTCAGAGCTATCGGATCAAGCAATCTACTTTGGAAACGTTGTTGAAATTGTAACTTTTCCATTCTATACTCACTTGTCATGCTACCTCTCCACGGCGCTAGACCTCAGAATTGGATGCAGAAAGAGGCATGTACTATGGGTTTGGAGCAGTATTTCGAAAAGCGCTTATCGCGGCGCAATGTCTTACAGCAAATGGGTGCGCTGGCGGGTGTTAGCCTGGCATTAAATGCATGCGGTACGAACCCTCCAACGCGTACAGGTGTTACGCCAGTCGCGACGGGTTCCGGCAGTATTGAATCTATTAAACATATTGTGATTGCCTGCCAGGAAAATCGTACCTTCGATACGTATTTTGGCTATTATCCGAAAGCTGGGAATTTTGGTATTCCTACTGGATACTCGCAGCCTGATGGTAAGGGAGGTACGGTCACGCCCCATAAGTTTCACATCCATGATACCAAAGACATTGCGCATGACTGGCAAACGATCCACCGGGAGTGGAATAATGGAAAAATGGATGGTTTTTA
This sequence comes from Ktedonobacteraceae bacterium, assembly GCA_041499255.1. Classification (GTDB taxonomy): domain Bacteria; phylum Chloroflexota; class Ktedonobacteria; order Ktedonobacterales; family Ktedonobacteraceae; genus UBA11361. Next base: position 3,034 of record JBGQJX010000359.1, read on the forward strand.
TGTAACTGACGGGGCAAGCGCGCTTGGTTATTACGACCGTTCCGATATTCCCTATTACTATGGGCTGGCGGATTCCTTCACGCTATGTGGTAACTATTTCTGTTATCAACTTGGCCCAACATTGCCGAACCGCGTTGCACTTTGGGCGGGCACCACAGGTGGTATCACCCAGAACCATAAATTGCCAAAGGGGACGCTGGACTTCCAGACCATCATAGATTTGCTGGAAGATCACGGCATCAGTTGGAATTTCTACAACCTGGGTCTGCTAGGGCTGGGCAGCACGCCTGAAATCGAGTTCATTAATGCCATGCCCTTTTTTAAGCGCTGGTATCAGGATAAGCGATTGTACAACCACGAAGCTGCCTTATTCAGTGATATGAAAGCGGGAGCCTTGCCGCAGGTGACGTTCGTGATTTCGGCTGCGTTTTATAGCGAGCATCCACCAATGGACATCATCCTGGGCGAAAAGAAGATGGCGAGTGTGATCAATGCTCTAATTCAGTCACCGTTGTGGACAAGCTCCGCTTTCTTCCTCACTTACGACGAGGGAGGCGGTTATTTCGACCATGTGCCGCCGCCGAAATTGGATGCCTATGGCCCAGGTATGCGTGTGCCCACTTTTGTGGTTTCCCCCTGGGCGAAACGCGGCTATATATCGGGGCAATTGTATGAACATAACTCGATTCTGAAGTTCATTGAGCGGCGCTTTGGTCTCCCATCGCTGGCGAGTGCGAACCATCGCTTTGATACGTCGACGCCTGCGTTCAATAACGATGCTGCGCATGGCAATGCTGGTCCGCCCGCACCTCCGCGCGATGGTCTGGCACAGTTAGGCGATTTCTACGAGGCTTTCGACTTCACGCAGGACCCGAATTATTATCCGAAATTGTCGACATAGGAAGCACCGGATACGAATTGCCTCGCCAGTTATTCGTTCTGATTGCCGAACATTCCGCCGAGCATGCCTTTTGCTTGATCAAGCATACCTCCAGAGCTCTGGTCGCCGAGAGCGCTTGCCGCTTGATTCGCTTTATCACCAGTTCCTTGTCCGCTTAACATACCTTCTACCTGAGAAGCAATGGGTGCGGGAAGCTTATCTTTAATAAAGCCAAGCACTATATTCACTGCTTGACGAGACTGGTCGGCTGAAATACCTACCCTCGACGAGATCAAGTTGATTAATTCATCCATTTCGGGTTACTCCTTGAATTGAAACCAGACCGGGCACTTTCAGCGTGATATAAGTACGTCCTACGAATCTAAGTCTTGTCCATACTCATTATGTTCGCATCAGTGCGAAAAAACATCCTGAGAACACATGATTTTCACACCTGGTCGTGCGCGATGAATAGTTGGAGCATCATGTGGATTCACCAGTACCAGTGCTCTGTTCGTTAATTGCAATGAGTACAAAACCAAGAGGAAGTAGGATGAACGGATGTGTTTTCGCTCATGCCCTATGATAATTCTTGCTAAGTTATAGCTAATGTGAGTAGTGCCTGAGTGAATATGAAAGTAATGGGATAGAGATGGAAAAGGCACCAAAGCGCCCACCCAAAGTACATATTTCTGACTTTCAGAGGTTCGCCCAGAACTCCGAACCGACCTCGCTGAGAA
>JBGQJX010000360.1:0-4633 GCA_041499255.1 Ktedonobacteraceae bacterium
AAAAACAGGTACATCGTTCTAAATAGGCAACATCATCAAGGGGATCTCCATCTCCTGGGGTGTCAACCCACCATGGTGACCCAAAAAGTGCATAGAATAGATACCCTCTTCATACCACCACGTGGTCTCATTCGCGTAGGGCAAAAGCACGACATTGCCCACCCTGCTCAAAAACACTGGCGAAGGCTCTTGTGAGCCAAAAAAGTGCTGCGCGACAAGGTCATCGGTCCGATAAACTTCTGCTTTACCCTCGAGCTTTTCTTGCAGGTATGCCACAGCCTCGTCCAGATACTCCGCTTTTACATGCAAGAACATATCCCTGGCAGAGCCTGCTGGCACCTTTAACCTTCCTCTCTGGTTTGTTTCCAGCATCTCAGTGATATCTTCTGCTTGCTTATTGAGATAGAACGTCGTCTTGGGATCAACCTCGACCTGCCCATGATCAGCGGTGACCATCAAAAGCGTATTCTTGACCTTGCCGCGAATCTTCTGGTAAAACAGCTCCATCTGCAGCGCAAAGGTTTCAACTTCTTTCTCAAACTGCGTTGAATTTGGCCCATACAGGTGGCACAGCGTATCGATGCGGTCAAAATAAACATAATAATAGTAAGGGGGAGCCTTGTGGGACAGCACAACCTCTGTGAGACGGCCCAGCACATCCGCGAATGACCTGTAAGAAACAATCTGCGCTCCCTTAAAAACACAATCTGAATACGTCGAGGGCGTATACGACTGGTGCTGGAAAATGTAGGATACCACCCCCTTTTCCTTGAACTGCTGGTAAAGCGACTGCGCGGGATAATATGCTTCTGGTGGGATCGCGGCCTTCTTCAAAGTGTCACGCTCTTTGTCCCTTGCATAGGAAAAAAGCAGTGGCATAATGATATCATCGACTAGCGGTTCGTAGTACTGCCACTCGTAGACGCCACTTTGCCCCAGGTTCAAACCCGTGTGGATGCAGGTAGCATGAGCAGCCGTAGTTGAGGGAAATTGCGAAGTCATTTTTGAGACAACACCTTGCTTGAGCATAATCTTGAAAATCTCGTATTTTTCCGCGTATCGCTCAAAAAATCGCCAGCCGAAAGCATCAACAAAGAAGAGGATGACCCTCTCATATCTTGTGGGCAACTCTCCAAAAACATCCAGCGGCAACGCGCTCTCCCCTTCTCCCGTAAGTAAATGCGTAATAGTTTGCGGTATATTGGAGAAACAGTAACTATCATAGAGGGGCCTGACGAATTGCTGCGAGAATTTTGCGCTGCTTACAGCATTTAAAGAAACCGTATTGAGCATGGTAGTCTTTTCCGCTTCCCAGTTAGAGGACGTTTACGTTCAGTCACGTTTGTTATGCATGCCGATAGTATATCACGAACGGTGCGCGTACGATTTTTGCACGAACGACGATTGACGCTCATCATCTTGTTACGTAGGGGCGCAATGATGGACTTTAACAAATTATTCGGGACATCTGTAGGGGCCGATTGATCGCGCCCACCGCCGATTTATCGGCCCTCGGTGCCTCTATCGCTATCCGGATTATTTTGTTAAACCTCATCATTGCTCCCAGGTCGGTAGAACCTCTTAAATGTTACCTCTTGTAATCACAGCCTTCTACAACGTACACTACTTCTAACGCGTATAGTTTCATTTGATCAGACAACCCAGCTTATGCTGTGTGCGCAACACCAGAAAGGATCATCACGTCATGGACTTTGAACTCCCAGAAGAGCATCAACTTGCCTATGAAAGCGCATTTGCTTTTGCCAGGGATGAGATCAGGCCTCACAACAACGAAATTGAAAGTACCGACGATTTTCCGCGCTGGATGTGGCTGCGTCTTGCCGATCAAGGCTATACAGGTATCGCTATTCCTGAAGAGTACGGCGGCAGCGGTGGCGATTTCTTGATGGCTGCCCTCGTCTCGCGTGGCATTGGTCGCGCCAACGGGGCCATCGCCATGTCATTTGGAGCGCATCTGAATCTTTGCGCGCACAACATTCTCCGCAACGGCACTGAAGAACAAAAACGAAAATACTTACCTAAGCTGGCCAGCACCGAAATGATCGGCGCGCTAGGTCTCACCGAGCCGAATGCAGGCTCTGACGCAATGGGCATCCAGACCAGCGCCCGTGCGACCAGCGGCGGCTATCTGCTCAACGGCACGAAAATGTTCATCACCAACGGTCCCATTGCCGATGTGCTGGTGGTCTATGCCAAGACAAAGCCGGAGGCTGGCAGTCGCGGCATCACCGCCTTCATCTTTGAAACCAATACACCCGGCTACCATGTCGCCCGTAAACTGCAAAAAGTCGGCATGCGCGGCTCCCCTACCGGTGAACTCGTTTTTGAAGACGCCTTTGTGCCTGAGGAAAACGTGCTTGGGCGCGTCAACGAGGGCTTCAAAGTCGTCATGAGCGGGCTTGACCTGGAGCGCGCCTTTTTCGCGGTCAGCGCCATTGGCGGTTTAGAGGCTGCTCTCGAAGTGTCCATGAAATATGCCCAGGAGCGCGAGCAGTTTGGCCAGCCAATCGCCAATTTCCAACTCATCCAGGCCAAGATAGCCGATATGTATACCGATCTTGAAGCAGCGCGGCTGATGGCGCACCGTTGCATGTGGCTGGCGCAGCAGGGTAAACGTGTCAGTAAAGAGGCTGCTGCTGCCCTGCTTTTCACCGCTAGAGCCTCGATGCGCGCCGCGGACGAAGCGTTGCAAATCCACGGTGGCTGGGGCTATCTGACCGATTTTGAGGTCGAACGCATGTGGCGCAACGCCAAATTAGGTGAGATCGGCGCCGGAACCAACGAGATTCGCCAGCTCTTGATCGCTCGAGAACTGTTTGGCATGCGATAGAAGAGTATAACATATGAAATCCGTGCGTATAGCTGGAGGCCTGGGTTTCTACGGTGACTCGTGGAAGCCCATCAAGGCAAGTATAGAACGAGGCAACGTGCAATACGTCGCCTCCGACCACCTGGCTGAATTGACGCTGGCCATCCTACAAAAAGACCGCCAGCGCGACCCAACTCTTGGCTTCACCCGTGACCTCGTGCCCATGCTGGCCGATCTCCTTCCTATAGCCATCCCAAGAGGCGTGCGGTTTATTCTCAACGCAGGTGGACTCAACCCCATGGCGGCAAGAGAAGTGCTGTTGGCGGCGCTCAAGAAGTTTGGCTTAAAGCTCAAGGTTGGCGTGGTACTGGGTGATTCCGTGCATGAACGTCTCGATGAATTGCAGTCAGTGGGCGTCTCACTGGCCCATATGGACACCGGGGAGCATATTTCTACCATCCGCGAACGCCTGCTCTTTGCCAGCGCCTACCTTGGGGCACGCCCGCTGGTGGAGGCGTTGGACGGCGGCGCGGATATCGTGCTGACAGGACGTGTCGCGGACGCCGCGCTCTTCCTTGCCCCCATGGTCCATGAACTGGGCTGGCGCTGGGATGATTGGGACAAACTGGCGCAGGGTATGGTCGTTGGACACCTGCTCGAGTGCAGCGGCCAGGCCACCGGCGGCAACTTTGGCGGCGACTGGCGCTCCATCCCCGATCTTGCCCATATCGGCTATCCCATCGCTGAAGTATGGGAAAGTGGCGAGGCTATCATTTCTAAAGCGCCAGGAACAGGTGGGCGTGTCAGTTTTGATACCCTGCGCGAGCAATTATTATACGAGGTCCATGATCCCCGCCACTACATGACGCCGGATGTTGACGTGGATATGACCACTTTATATATGCAAGAGATCGGCCCGGATCAAGTTCGCGTCACAGGAGCCACCGGGCGACCAGCCCCAGACACCTTGAAGATCGTAGCTGGCTATGAAGATGGCGTAATGGGTCAGGCCATGCTGGGCTACGCCTGGCCGGACGCGCTGGCAAAAGCCCGGGCCGCGGCGCAGATCATCCAGCAGCAGATGGCAGAGATCGGTCTCAAAGCTGAAGAAACGTTAGTAGAGTATCTCGGTTACAACTCCATCCATGGTCCTCTGGCCGATCCAACCCATGCCAATGACTTGAACGAAGTCTATCTGCGCATTGCCGTACGCTGTGCTGACAAAAAAGAGGCGGCAAAACTGGGGCGACTGTTCCCACCTCTGGCGCTAAGTGGCCCTCCCTTCATCGGCGGAGCCGCCGGCATGTTAGAGCCCCGCGGACTCCTGGGCATCTGGCCCACCTTAGCGCCTCGTTCCATCATCGAGGAGTATGTGCGCGTCAGCGTGGAGGAATCCTGATGAAAAAGCAGCTCGTTCATCTCGCCCATGCCCGTTCAGGTGATAAGGGCGACAAAGCCGACCTGAGTCTCTTCGCCCCTAACCAGGAAACCTACGAACTGTTAGCGAGAGAAGTGACCGCCGAGCGTGTGAAACAGCATTTCCAGGGTATGATCACCGGCAAGGTCGAGCGTTTCGAAGTTCCCAATGTCCTCGCCCTCAAGTTTGTCCTGCACGGGGCCCTCAACGGCGGCGCCTCCCGCTCCCTGAGAAGCGACGCATTAGGCAAATCGCTCTCGTCGGCGCTCTTGAGGATGGGGATAGAAGTATGAAGCTATTTTGACTGTGATAGAATACGAATAGACGACATCTTAAAGAAATGGAGATCACTGTAATGTCTCTTGATGAGCTTTTGCAGACAAAAC
>JBGQJX010000361.1:0-4616 GCA_041499255.1 Ktedonobacteraceae bacterium
CGAGGCGCGCCTGGTCAATAGTTGCCATTTCACCCTCCTTAAAAGATTATATGGTAAACGCAAAGAGATTTACGGAATGCATAAGTGTCAAAATAACGCAATGTGCATGTTTTTCCGGGGCCTCATCGCTACGCTCTTCGCGTTCATTTTTTTGTGAAGATGTGGCTGTGGCAGACGGCGTCTGCCACAGCCACATCTTCACAAGTGATTGTGAGCCGTCTGCCACAGCCGCACCTTCACAAGTGGTTGTGAGCCGTCTGCCACAGCCACATCTTCACAAGTGGTTGTGAGCCGCCTGCGGCGAAAAAGTTGCACGTCGCGATAAATAACTTCACTATACAATATTAGCCTGTTTGTGGCGCTTTTTACAATGATGTTTAAGGATAGGTTGTGCTGCGATTTCGTTGACCTGGTTTTTAATAGGATAGAGAACCAGGAATACGGCTTATGATGGCTAAAGCAGCTTGATAGTGCTGGCTCATTGGCTTTGTCTGGTAGAACCACATAAAATGACGGCCAAGGGCATCGTTGAGTTTTAGAACAAACTCGAATTGTTACCACGTGCCATTTTAGTACTGAGAGCCTTCATTAAGTTTGCGTCCGCGGGTTCTTTATACGTTGTCTCTATCAGTGCCTCGATCTCTGCCGAAAGACCATCAATGCTCACGCGCATCCGCCTTTCTTCCTCAGTGACTTGATCGACCGAAGTCATGAACGCGCGTACAGCCTCCAGGGTAGCGGGTACCTGGATACGTTTGCGTGCTTCTACCCACGTCCAACCCTGAAGTTTTGGGTTTATCTGCGTGAAGTACAGTTCAAGATAACGGAGGAGTTCGGGTTCTGATGACTCTAGATACGTCTGGGGTTGGCGACGCAATAGCAACCGTCTATCCAGCAGCGTTGGTTTCTCGGCAATTGTGCTTTGAATATCGCCAAAGAAGCGGAGTACCCCCTGGGCGAGATAGCCCTGCGGATCGCGATAGGCAATCGTTGGATTTGCGGCTAGCGCTGCTGGCGTTGGGATTGCTGTCAACTGCTCGTTCAGCACCTGAATAGCATCGACCCGAATGGCTATTTGTTGTTGCCTTTCAGCGGATGCAACTTTGATAGGTAAGCGTTTCCAAACATCAGGATAGACGCGTCCCTCCCGAGTACCTTCAAGCCTATTAGAAGCAATGTATTGACGGATGAAGCGACTATTAATGATACCCAGCAGGTAACGCAGATCGAACAATTCAGCGATAGAGGCAAGTCCATTTATGGCGCCTGAAATTTGCCGCGATTCGCGAAGAACCGCCTTGATGCCCTTTTCCTCAATCGCGCCCGCCTGCTCTAGCGCCTTCCAGGAAACTACAACCTGAACACTATGATTGGCAAATAGCCCGGAGCGATCATAGTAGCCGCCCGATGTTTCCCCTAGCAGGAGCTTTTCAGCTGCATGGAAAAGTGCTCTGTGCCGGGGGCGGCGCATCTGAGGTTTATATTTCTCATAGGCTACAAATCGCTTGCGGCGCAGAAAATAGCGGTCTACATCGTCACCAAGTACGCCGTCATCCGTGTACTCAGCGGGACGTTTTGCGCCCCTAGTAGGAGGTAAAAAGACGTCATCGAGGGTAAATATCTTCTGCCTTTTCCCGGCAACGATTGGGTCAATTGACTCTTTGCTTTGTGCTTCAATACCTGTACCAATGTATACAATAGCACAGAGGGGAATACTCCCCTGAGCCAGGCTTTTGTCTAGAAAAGAGTCGTAACGCCACCTGAAAATCTGTCCGTTGGAGGCCAGTTGTGGAACAGGAGGGAGTGCCTCGTATCTTAAACAATCTGCTTGCCGGTGTATACGCCGAATTACTTCATGCTCTTCGTCGGGTGCACGATTCTCAACGAGTACGATAGTGTTCTCGATAGCTGCATCCTGGAAGAGACGTAGAGAGGAGAAAAAGTCAATTTGCAGCAGGCGATACTGGCTGCTGAGCAACTGTCGCAGACGTTCTGCATAGCCTTCTGTCTCAATACCTTTAGAAACAATCAAGCCAAGTCTCCCTGTTTCTGGCCGCAGGAATTGCAGGTTGCGTTCAAAAAATGGCACGAAGAGATCCCAGCGTTGATGCAGTAGCTGGTAGATACCAAAGTTCCAGATAGTGTTCCGGTAGAGCAAGTTTTCAGAACTTTCTCCAGCGCTCACATAGGGAGGATTGCCAAGGAGATAATCAAATCCTGGTTGGCCCGCGTTAAGTTCTGTTAGCTCTGAAGGTAGCCCCTTCGCCTCTTTGATGCGGACAATATAACGCTCTTCATCTGAAATGGTATGGCCTCGCGTGCGTGGGGGACGAAAACTTAAACGTTCAGAAGCCTTTCCGCTGCGTAGTGCTTCTACTTGCTCAGCGACCGTTGGTTCCAGCGCATCGGTACAATAGATGTGGAAGCGGTCAACACTGCGGCATAACTGGCCCCGCTCGTCGAGCAGCAGGGGCAGACACTGGATGAGCAGATTGATTTCGGCCAGGTAACAGGCAAAAGGATTAAGGTCGAAGCCCAGGAAGGTATCAGTCAGTACTTGAATAGCGTATTCATGGTTTATCTCTGAGGCTTTGACAAGACGTTGCAAGATAGCGCTTTTACGTGATGCTGCCGCGACAAGAAATGTGCCACTACCGCAGGAGAAGTCTCCAACTGTCTTTTCTAGAAAGCTTCGCGCTTTTATCTCGTCCAGCTCATTGCGTCCTGGAATACCAATAGCGTCGAGCATATAGTCTACTACCTGCGGTGGGGTATAGAACTGCCCTTTTTCGCTGCGCTCCTTGGTCTCGATATATCCCTCGTTGTAGACTCTCCCCAGCACATCAGCACTCAAGCCCTGGAAATCGTAGCGATTCAGCAGATCAAATAGGGCCAGGATTGTATATTCATCAAGCGTAAACCAGTCGAAAAGTTCTTGACGGCCAAAGAAGTTATGATAAACCACACGGGCACGCTGGTATGTCTCTTCGAGTAGCCGTAAATAGGTGTCTTTGATGCCAGAGAGCAATTCAATCCGATACTCCTCATAGCGCGCAAATGGTCCGTCTGAGATGCGGCGCGGAATCAGGGTATGATCTTCACAGACGCGCACGAAGAAAAGACGCACAAAAGAAATGTACGCGGTTTGCAGGCAAAATTCATCCTGTGGATTGCCAAAAACGCCCCGTACCCTGGATTGCCACGCCGCGTAGGCTTCAAGCGTTTTCTTACTTAAGGCATATTCATCAGCGAGGGACTGTAGGTACGTGTAATGTATCTGAAGCAGGGTTTTTAGCGCATCCAGGCCCTCTGTAGGCGGGAGTGTGCGTATTGAGCGCTTTATATTCTTCCCCATGCCTAGCAGTGACGCCTGGCTGAGCTGGTGCGGTTTGAGTACTTCTTCCGCGCGTTGTAAATACGCTTCTTCGAATGCCGAAATATCTCCATTTTGAAAATAGTCTTCTGTCAGTTCTGCCAGCAGTTGACTGATTTCAGTTCGTAGATGACCGTTAGTGTCTAGCTGGAAAGCAGTTCCGAACTGAACGACATTCTCTATAGCGGCTTTCAAGGTCTTCTCAAAGGGGCGGCTATCTTTGCTGTTCGTATGTGTACATTGTTGTTTATAGTCGTCATAGCGTCGTTGCAGTAGGGAGAACTGCGCACGAATTGTTTCTCGTAATGAACCAAGTACCTGTTTGATCTGTTGCACGAGTAATTCAACATTTTCTGGCTTTTGCAAAGATGCGATACGGTGATAGGCATTATTAGCCAGGTTCTGGCGAAATACATCGGTCTGTTGCCAACGGTTGGCATCAAGATAATAGAAGTTAATTGCCAGGGCCTGCTGTAATAGAGGTCGGCTGGTCAATCGTTGCTCGACAGCTTCTTTTGTAGAGGCATCTTGTAGCAAACTGGCAAGCTCAATCAGGCTAAAGGACGCGAGAGGCTCGTTTCCAACGGCAAAGTCGAAGAGGTGCCATTCATCTCCATTGGTCAGGACACCGAGATACAGCCCGGCCTGTGTCAAGTAGCGTTCAAGCTGCTCGGTTGGCGTCTCGCGCCCCTTTTGTGAAGCAGTCAGATTCCGCATAGAAGAACTCTTTGTCTCGATAATCGCAATTCGCCGTCTATCTTGAGAACTTTGGTTCCAAAGCGTCAGATCATAGCGTTCCTGGCTTTCGTATTCGATCTGAGAGGATACATAGTGAAAAATTGGTAGAATACGTTCGCGGATCAACGTTGCTCGTAGGCCATGTTCGTCACCCGTGTGTCGAGGCGCGCTGGCGAAGTAGGAGAAGATGTCTTCGCCCGATTTTGCGTCATGCCAGGAAGTGTATGCTCTGGCTAAATTCAATGCGACATCGGCCAGGCTGGTAAACTGGGGCAGTTCGATGGAAGCAGAGGGCTGCTGCATGACTTGGCTACCTCAACTCTTCTACGTGATGTATGCTGTGCTATATCCTGGAAGAAGTATAGAGGTTCAAGGAAGATTGGTCAAGCAGAGCAAGCGGTTAGAGGTTGATGCGGTCGTAGATGTTCCAGGTGTCAAGTAGTTGTTCTGATAGGTTTTGGTTGGTTATAGGGTGAGGTGATAAAGTCTTACCTCAGGTTCATCA
>JBGQJX010000362.1:0-4613 GCA_041499255.1 Ktedonobacteraceae bacterium
TAGGGGCGCCGCGACCCTAGGCCCAGCCAGGAGGAGAGAAAAGCTATGGCATCCATTGAAGATACGCTGAATAGCTACCCCCGCATCTCTTTGACACGTCTGCCTACTCCCCTACACCCGTTGCCGCATTTGAGCGCTCGGCTCGATCTGAGCGTGTCGATCAAGCGTGATGACCTGACCGATCTCGTCTTCGGTGGAGACAAACCGCGGAAGTTGGAATACGAGGTGGCGCAAGCACTGGCGCATGGCGCTGATACGCTGGTCACATGCGGTAGTAGTCAGAGCAATCATGCGCGTCTGACGATAGCAGCGGCTCGCAAAGTGGGGATGCAGTGTGCGGTGGTGCTTAGTCGCGATCGCTTTGAGGCGTTCCAGGGCAATCTGCTGACGGTGTATCTCATGGGTGCTCAGGTGCACATGGTCGAGAGCAGCGATCATTGGAATCTGGAACGGCAGGCACTCGACCTCTGTGGGACCCTACGCTCGCAAGGGCACGTCCCCCACTACATCCCGGTTAGCGAAACCTTGCTTATCGTCACAAATATTTGGTCAAACCGTTTTTTCTTCAGTGGCTTTGTAAGCTCATAATACCTTTAAGTGCAGGATGCTGTCGATTCATAAAGCCTCAGAATCCGGGCTTTTTTCGAATAGCCTTGATCTCTATTTGCTTTAGTCTACAAAATATGCTATTGTGATTCCTGAGAGGATTGCGGGCGCCATTCATTCGCTAGCAAGTCATATCATCTCGCCCTTCAGAAAGTATTCCGTATCGCGTTTACTAATCAACTCAACAACAATCAGTATGCATTCGTTCGTCGCGTCTAGTCATTTTTCCATACATCTCTGGTCCACCCCCTGGGCATCTACCTGTCCATCATATCATCGCGAGGAGGAATCGCCCGGTTCGCACAAGGAAAGGAGCCCTAGTAACGACTATGGTTACACAACGCAAGGCCATTGAGCAGCTTAAAAACCTTACTGTAGGACACGTCGGCTTCGGCCTACGGGGCACCGCGCCAGGTACACCGCGCCAGCAGGTTCACGACGGTGATACCATCAATGTGCGCGCCATTGGCAACTTCGATATCCGCTTCCTAGGTATCGACGCCGCCGAGATTAGTTTCACACTGCCCTCGGCCCCTAACCGCTTCATCCCACTTTCGAACCAGCGTTGGGAAGACTACTTGAGCGCTCCCTTCGTTGCTGGTCTGCCGATCTTCAGTCCCCCTCTGGACGACGGCCTGCAAACCTATCTCCAGGCGCATGTCGGACCGGGCACAGCACAGAATCATGCTCGCTATGCCACCGCCGCGCGCGAAGCCCTGGCCGCTGCGATCATCGCGGACATGGAAAAGCTGGGCAAGACCAAGGAGGACTTCGCGTTTTTTCTGGTCTTCGCCAACGAGATCGTGGACCGTTACGGGCGCCTGCTCTGCTATCTCAATCGCGACCAGCCGGACAATCAGACGCCGGAGCCGCGCCCGCTCAGCTACAACGAGCGCCTGCTCCAGGCCGCCATCGTCGTTCCCTACTTTATCTGGCCCAACATCGACCCTTTCCGCAAAGAGCCCTCGCTCCTCAAAGCCGTGATCGAGCCAGGCCAGGCTGCTACGCTAGCCAACGGTAACAATAGGCTTGCCGACGCACGACGTTGGCTCCAGCAGGCTCGTGCGCAACAACGCGGGATTTTCGACGCGACTGATCCCCTGCGACTGTTGCCCTTTGAAGTTCGCTACTTGGGCCGCCGTACACCGCCCGACCGCTGGGTGATCGACTTGAGCAAGAACGACAACGTCTTGCTCAAGCCGCAGAACTACTACACCATTCCCCACATGGAGGACCGCCTCTTCGTCCCCGCAGAGTACGTTCCCCTATTCGTCGAATGTGGCTGGCACCGTCAGGCATAGGATGTCAGAAATCTTTCAAAGTAGAGATACACAGATCGCTTGGTTTGGAATGGTCTCTTCTCTGACTCACGAGCGAGATCATTCCAAACCGGAGCATGTTGGCAGTTGGGTTTGTCCATACCCAAACTAGCACAGAGGTTTTTGCTGAATTACCTCTGTGCTTGGTTACGGCGTAGCCGCCTTAAGGCCGTTCGGATTGTAGGTGGGCTACACCACGAGTACCGAAGAGTGGCCTGAGTGCTTCAAGAGGCCAGCCATCCTACCTGAAGAGATGGAGTTCCGCATACCATCGTGTTATTGAAGTGCCTGGAAGGAGCGTCCACCCTCTCGTCTCCCACCGAGGGAGAGGATGAACTGCGTATCCTCCTGCATACATGGATGGAGAAACACGTAATACTCGTGCATCCCTTTATTGGTGCATGCTAGAGCTCAGAGAACATGCAGAAAGGAAGAGCAACATCACTCATTTTGAGAACGGATGTGCGAAGTAGCCACCACAGTCACTAAAACAACTCATTCAGTAATGCTCTTGAAGCAAGGATATGCTCGCGCATAGCGATAAACGCCTCCTGGGCATCTCGTCGTTCTAAAGCAGCAAGGAGTGGTTGATGAGAGACAAGTGTCCCAGGTTGTGCGCGCCTGGTTGTGAAATAGAAGCGCCAGAAACGTAGATTATGCAGCAGGATGCGGTCGGCAGCATCTTGAAGGAACAAGTTGCGCACCATGTGAGCAAGAAATCGGTGGATTCGTTGATCGTCTTCTAAAAAATGTAGCACGTTAGTTTCTTCACGAGCATCCTCTGCCGCCATAACCAGACGACCGAACTCCTTAAGATCATCATCGGTGGCATGTTGAACTGCAAAATATGCATTGCCACATTCGATAGCCTCTCGCGCTTCGAAAATCTCTCGTACCTGTTCAAGCCCAATCGGTGCGATCATCAGACCTCTGCGCGGAAGCACTGTGACGAGGCGATCAATAACCAGGCGTGCCACTGCTTCGTGCACTGGAGTTCTTCCTAAACCTATTTCTGCCGCCAGTGATAATTCATCTACCATCATACCGGGCCGCAGGCGAAGGTCAATAATCATAACACGCAATTGCTCATAGGCTACGTCACTGGCGCGCGCAATCTTCTTTGTCTCTAACTTTGAAGAATTGATTTCTACTGCTCCTGTAAGATCTTCTCGTGTTATAAGTCACATCGACAGATGAGTGCATCGGTTCGTAAGAAAAAAAAGCGAGATACTAAAAGTAATTACACGAAATGCCGCCATCGAGCATAATCGCCTGGCCGGTTAACCAGCTTGCAGCATCGGAAGCGAGAAAGAGCGCCAGTTCAGCGACATCTGCTGGCCTTCCAAAACGTCCTAGCGGGATACGATCCAGTCGCACTTTGCGTGCAGTCTCATCGGCAAAGAAGCGCCGCACATGTTCAGTCTCGATAGGTCCAGGACAGAGAGCATTCACGCGGATATTATATTTGCCTAACTGTACTGCGAGTGAGCGCGTCAGAGATATAATGGCTCCCTTGCTTGCGCTATATGCATCCTGAGGTTTGGTACAACCCATAACCGCTAAGAACGAACCCATGTTGACTACTGCACCGCCTCCCGCATCTATTATACATGGAATAGCATACTTGCAACATAACGCGGTTCCTCCGAGATTGACTGCATAAATTTGTGAAAGGAGTTCAAAATCGAGCTCCAATACCGATTCGTCCTGGTGCGGCATGATACCGGCATTGTTGAAGAGTGTATCCAGTTGTCCCCAATGTTGAACCGTTGCCGCTACAGCTACCCGCACAGCAGTTTCATTTACAATATCAGCATGCAACGCAATAGCATCGCCGCCATTCGCGTGGATTTTGTGAGCAACATCTTCGGCCTTATCCCTCACCGCATCTACGATAGCCACACGTGCGTCCTCTCGAGCAAGGAGCTCAGCGCTCGCTTGACCTAGCGCGCCGCCGCCGCCAGTTAGAAACACTACTTTCCCACTCATTCGATCCATTCAGAATCCTAACTCTTATAAAGCCGCATCGCATTATCGTGCAATACTGCGACCCCTGCTTGCTCCGCCTCAGTCGTACTCAGGTCGCCGTTTGCTACACATCCACCGATTACCTGCCCCAGGATGCGTCGCCCAGTTATTGCGCTGACCCAGTGCAACTCCGGCACTCCAACCGCGTCAGAACTATAGAGTAGCTTCGAGATTGGCGCTACACTAAACGCGGCCCGTGTAAAATCAACCATTTCATGGTAGCCCAGGTATGGAATGCCGTAAGAGAGATCAAAGTAGACATTCTCGTAGACTGTCGCCAGGTAAGCTCCCTGCCGCGTATAGGGATAGCTTTCATGTAACAGCACTACCGGCATTGCACGATATTCGCGTCGCTCAAGTACAGCGCGCAGGTGCAATGGATTTGCGAGAAGCATATCTGCGTCAGTATCGCCATAGCCAGTGTGGAACTGAACAGGCAACTCCTGTCGTGCAGCCTCCGCAAACGTCACGAGTAGAAGGGTATCCAGCAGGGGTTTATGTGCCAGCCGTAACGACCCTCTTTCTTGCACCTCACGACGAGCTGCTGCAAAAGCTTCCTCAACGTCATCGATGTCCCAGGTGCGGATATTCAGACCGGTGCGATAGGCTACAATACTTTTTAATGCTACATATCCTTGCCCGCGTACATCGTTCAAAGCA
>JBGQJX010000363.1:0-4607 GCA_041499255.1 Ktedonobacteraceae bacterium
ATATCATTGCCAAATTGGTAATACAAGGTGTAAAAGAGACTGCCTGTGCCAACCACGAGCACAGTTGAAAGAAGTCCGGTAACCAGGGAAGAACTCATGTGAAAGAAGAACCAGGAATAGCCTTTTTGATGCCGCATGCCTGATCACCCCTCTAGTGCGAGACTGCTTAATCTACGTTCAACGCCATCAGTGTTTTGTCTGGTTCCTCCATGTAGTACACATATGTAGTAGCCTGCTCGTAGAGGTGACGCTGTAAGTGCCCCATTGATGTGTGACACGAGCTGGTGCAGCGAAAATGCAAATAATGGCCTGCTGCCGTCTTCAAAACAAAATCCATCTCGGACCCAATAGACCCTATGGCCACGATCTTACCCTCCGTGCTCTCAATATTGAATTGACCTGAAGCCACAGAAACTGCTGGCTGGTGCAACGCGATCAAGCCAATGCAAAAGAGAGAGAGGCTACCAATCAAGAAGATCAGAAAAGCGACAGCAGCAATGCGGGGAAAAGCCATACCCTACCTGAAATCCATCGCGGTAATGCAACGTCGCTCTCTTGTAGCGCGCCTGGCTTTGCTCAGCAGCGATACAAGAAAGTACTCTGAAAAAAAGTGTTACTTGAAGTAGTATGTGTTGATATTTTCCTTTCTAAGGCGCACCGTCAGGGAAATTAGCCCGAATGTCTTATAAAGGGACGTGCTGAGATTATTCTAATTGTGAATATTGTGTGATTGACATAAAAAAACATGGGAAAAACCTTGATTTTTCACAATATCTTGTGTTATGTAGCTCATATATACAAGATATAGAGAAAGTGAACACTGGTGAAGTCCAAATATTTTGCGTTCTCAGACACAAAACTCATCAGCATATGTCCAGAGAATTTCCTCTGGAACGAACAAAAATAAGCGTCTTCTGTCGCGAAAAACGTGGATGTATACGTTCTTTTCCATAAAGAATGGGGGTAATGCCAGGGTAATCAGTAAAGAATCTTGAACAAATGTAGTAAGGTAAAACACCGGGAAAGCGTTCCCCTGCCTGGGAGCGAGCAATGCATTATTCATGCATAAGCTAGACAAGGAGTACCTTCATGCAAGAAACCACACTCCGTAGAGTAAAACCTTCCACACGTCCTCTTAAACAGTCCCCAGACGATATTGTCCACTACTCACTGAAAGGCCTTTTGCCGGCTGGCCATATGGTAGCCTTAAATTTGGCATTAGGCACCCTATCTCTTATCGCTAATACCGCCGATGGGGCAAAGTTGACTGCTGAGCAACAATTTACCAATAGTGAGGTATGTGTACTCAGGCCAATGCTGGAGTCATACCCACATTTCTGTCCCTATGAAGTTTTGCTCGCGAGTTTTAACAGCGGTCATGTCACTGAACAGGCCATCGAACGGTGCCGCCAGCGTTTGCAGGAAGCGCAGGAAGAAGGTATTTGGGATCAAGAGATGCGGCCGGTCAGAAATGTCCTTTCACGCACCCGCCTCAAAATGCATACTTTTGGTATAGACATTTTTTCAATACTTGAGACTGGCTATGTGCTCATGTTCCAGTCACGCCGGAGACAACGAGAAGCCTGACTCAGCCTCACGTCCAAATTGTGTAGGATGTCCACGCCAAAAATGTTGGTCAAAAAGCCCAAAATCTACCAGTAAATAAACTACACTAGCAGGTAGATAGGGCACGACAACTAACCAATGGAGTAACTGACGACTGAATTGGGTGAAGAAGTATCGAATGTACCGCGTGCCCTGCTGGACTCTAGAGGAGGCCTGAGCATTGAGGCAGACGGAACAAACACCAGGATATGATTTCTCCTATCCTTATCAAGCAGGACCCACAACCAATCCTCTCGGCCCAAACACCGGCCCTGGCCCCATTCCTCCTCGTAAGAGGAAACTCGTACCAATTTTGACGATAGGCGGCGCAGTCCTTGTCTCCGCTATGATTGTACTGGTCGTCGCGAGTCTCAATCTAGGGGCATTTTCTTCGTCAACCCTTAACAAGAACACTACCTCAACGCATGTCCCTGTAACGGCATTGGCTACCGTAGTTGGGCATGTTTTTTTCAGCAGTAGTGGGCAGATCAACGAAAGTACAAGCCAGGGTATTGCCGATGAAGTCGAACTGGATCTCTCCAATATCCCTGCTCCTGCTGCCGGTAAAAGCTACTACGCGTGGTTGCTGAATGACGACCCTGTCGAGGGAAAAGCGCTTTTGCTGGGACAGCTCCAGGTAAAGCATGGCATAGTCCATTTCCAGTATAGTGGGGATCAACAACATACAAACCTGCTCGAGGTGACCAATCGGCTACTTGTGACAGAAGAGGACGCGAGAATCGTGCCCACCACTCCCACTATTGATAGCAGCGCATGGCGATACATGGCCGAATTTGCACAAAAACCCAATCCTCTGGATACCGTACATCATTTCAGTCTACTCAATCACCTTCGCCATTTGCTGGCCTCTGACCCAACGCTCAACTTATTGGGCATGCCAGGGGGATTGGATATCTGGCTCTTCAGAAACACGCAAAAAGTTCTCGAATGGTCAGGAAGCGCCAGGGACGACTGGTCATTACAGAGTACGGGTCTTATGCACCGGCACTTCATCCGTATACTAGACTATCTGGATGGTTTATCCTATGTCCAGAACGATGTACCTGTTGACTCTCCAGTGCTGGTAAATGCGCGTCTTGCCAGGGTAAGCCTGCTCGAATTCGATGTACAGCACCAGGTGCCCCCAGGATTCCTCTACCATATCGCTCTACACCTCAAGGGCCTGGTCGATTCACCTGGGGCGACAGTTGCTCAGAGACAACTAACCATCCAGATTGAAAATGCTATCAATAAAGTGCAGGCCCTTTTGGAGCAGGTTCACCAGGATGCAAAAAAGCTTGTGAAGATGACAGATGCACAACTGCTGCAGCCCGCAACGCTCTCTCTTCTTGATGATATGACCAAACATGCGCAAGATGCTTTTGTTGGACAGTTTGATCCAGCCACAGGTGAGATACAGGATGGCGTCACCCAAATCCATTATGCTATTCAACGACTCGCTGCTATCAATGTCGTCGTGATACCAAATACTTCCGCCAGAACTGGTTCTATAGAACTATGCACCCCTTGTCTACTACAAAGCGTTCATATACAGATGTAAGGCAAAACTTATGTAGGGGCAGGGCTTGCCCTGCCCTGAATGGAGCGCCGTCAAGGATAAGAGCTTATGAACAGTATCCCTCGTTTTATAGGCCTGACACTGTTGGGAATACTCCTCACAGGAGGCATACTATCATCTTTTTACATCCATTCAATCGAAGCGGCGCTGACCGTCCCAGCTAACGGCAGCGACGCAAGCAGAAGCTTACCAACAACTGCAACCAGCCCCCCGCGCCAGGTTGTAGACCCGGTAACAAAAAACATTCTAGCGCAGGATACATTTCAACGTCCCGATCAGCTTTCCTGGGGTACAGCCTCCGATGGCCACTCCTGGGGAGAAGGAGCTATCAGTAAAAAAGTCTTTTCTATAACTGCCAGGTCGGGCCAGGTGGCTGGTGGACAGGGCGCCTTTGACGCGACCCTTGGTCCGCTCATCAGCGATGCCGAAGTAGAATTCAGCGGTTCAATGAGCCAGTTCAACCAATCCAACATTGGGGCTGTGTTGCGCTGGACGGATACAAACGACTGGTATAAAAGCTATATTGACGGGAAAGACCTTGTCATACTGAAGAGAGTTGCAGGAATGGCAACGCGCCTGGGCGCCCTTCCTTTTGCTGCAAAGGGCGGAGTGCTCTATACCTTGCGTTTTCGCATTAAAGGGACCACGCTCTCGGCCAAAGTCTGGCAAAATGGGAATCCTGAACCGGTAAACTGGATGGTCACAGTTATGGATGACACCTTTCAAAGCGGCTATGGAGGTCTCCGCCCTGTGCTCGAAAATAGCATAATAGCAAAGATAAAATCATTTAAAGAGACAGCAGTAACTTGAAATGCACCCTTTTATGACTCTGTCAGTGAGAATGGGGAAAACATGTTAGAACAGTTTCAGGCAATGTACGCAACCCGGAGATGGGTCAAATATACCACCTGCCTGGGCGTACCTGGTGGGGGTCTTCTCCTCCTCTGGTTTTCAGGAGGCTTCCCTCCGCCTGTGTGGCGTTTCTTGTTACAGACGCTGCCCCTCATACCTCGTTTGTGGACGCTCAAAGGCCCATTAATGCTCTTGCCACTGAGCGCATTACTCTTGCATTCTTTCACCTTACTCTTTTTCTGGCTCCTTATCACAACAGCAATAATCTGGATAGTCAAAGAGCAATGGAGTTACCTGCGTGAGCGGCAGCTCTTTGAAGCATCACTGCTCAAGGCACAAAACCAGGCAGCAAACGATAAAGAGCAATGGTGGCTGGAGCAGACAGCGCCAATGCCACAGGCCGCGAGAAAAGAAGCGAGCCAGGGGTATTTTCCTGCAACCTCTCCGGTTGCCACATTAGATCCCCCTCCTCCCAAGCAGAATGACGCTCCTCCCATCGTTACAGCATCACACCAGCAGGTGATGGATATGACAGATACAAGCACAACAGGCGTGGGGAGACATTTTAAAT
>JBGQJX010000364.1:0-4594 GCA_041499255.1 Ktedonobacteraceae bacterium
GGCTTGTCCCTACCTTTACACGCATCTCTGATTATCCAGAGGTACTACCGGATGAGACAATAGGCTGCATGACAACAGCCCGTTCCTAGATGGCCCAACATTTTTACACAGCAAGGCCATTAGTTGCTGAAACCCGTATGTTGCTAAAGTGCAAGCCGTTGCTCCTCTCTAGGAAGGAGTGCCTAAGCGCTTCTATTGTCTCATGAACTTCAATCCGTCTACATGGAGATATTCAATTTGATTGAGTAGTGCCGCTGTGGCGGCCTTTCTTTCCTCCCCCGCTGAAAGCCAGGGGCTTCCAGAAAGGAACGATTGTGAATGCTTGAGGCGACGGGCGACCACCAGGGTCGCCCCTACACATGAGCATGGTGTCCTGACCGCGTTTCCTGCATGGTTACTTCTCTATCATGTGGAAGACTCGGGCGCGACGTATAGCGTGCGCTCTTTTTCGTAGATTACCATGCCGGGGCCGCCGCCTTTCATATGACGGACGTGGCGCTGGAGGGTGTAGTCTACGGGCGCGGTTGTTGTGCCGCGAGCCTGACTATAGTAAGCGGCGAGGCTGGCGGCTTGTTCAATGGTACCGCGGGGGATTTCGCGACCGGCTGCTTTGATGATGACATGCGCACCTGGTACGCCCCTGGCATGGAGCCAGATGTCGTTGGCTGTTGCCTGGTGAAAGGTGACTTCTTCGTTTTGGCGGCTGTTCTTGCCAATCAGCATAGTAAAACCATCACGGCTCTGGAGGTGCAGGGGCGTGCCGCCACCCAATGGGACGGGTTTCCCCTTGAGAGGTTTCCCCCCTTTGCCTTTCCTGGCTGCTTTCTTCTCCGGTAATTTTGGAGCGCCACGCATATAGCCAGCAGCCTGGACTTCGGCTTTGACCAGGACAACTTCTGCGGGAGTGTCGGCCAGCACGAGGTCGGCCAGGAGTTGATCGATGGTGGCTAATTCGGTGGCATTCTGCTCGATCTGTGTAGGGAGAAGGGCCGCGGCGCGGCGCAATTTATGATATTTGTTGAAAAGGCGGTTGGCGTTGCCTACGGCATCGAAGCGGGGATCAATGGAGAAGGTGAGGGTAGGCGCATTTTCCTGGTTCTCACTCTCAAAAAAGTTTTGCAGCGTGACACTCGACTGCCCCTGTTGCACCTGATGTTGATGAGCGAGGAGTAGTTCAGCCTGTAAGCGATATTGCGCTGCTTCACCGAGGGCGGAAAGCTCCTGCTGCAGGAGGTCAGCTTTGCGCTTGCAGCGGTCGTGTTGTGTTTGCAGTATCTTGCGAATGGGATGACGCACGCCTTCCATAGCATCTTGCCACTCGCTGCGAGCATAGAAGTCGTCAAGCAAGATATTGATTGAGGATGATTGGCGGATGCGGACGCCGGGTACCTCTAGATATTGTTCCAGTATATATGGGGCATAGGCAACAGGAACTGCCTGAGCTGCAGAGGTAGCAGAAGTAATAGCAGACTGGTTCGCGCCTGTGACAAGACGCTCGACAAGTTGGGGTTGCCAGTGATGGTTATCAAAGAGCGCAGCCAGTTCATGCACGTTCCATGCCAGTTCATCCCATAGCTCGGCTGTCGTGTTAACCAGCGACGATTCCGTATTGCTGGTAGTACGGTAAACCGCTTCTCGGGCGATAAGAGGGCTAAAGCCAAGGAGGTGATGTGTCAGTAGCTGCCAAAGTGCAGGCTCTTCCGCAGCGCGTTTACGGGGCTTTTTCAAAGTAGTTGGTAAGTGCTGCTCAATATGTTCAAGCTGGTCTCTAGCACAAAGGGCTAGTTGGGCAGCCGGGACTGTAGCTGGCTCTAATTTTGGCAGAGTTTGTCCCGCGATGGCACGTTGCTGTGGGGGAGGAGGAACATATTGGATATTGGCAGCAATTGTACGGTAGCGGTTGATTTCAGCACCAACACGTTTCAAACTACCAAGGATCATGTTATGCTCATCGCAGAAAATAATATTACTGAGACGCCCCATTATTTCGATGATCAGATGGTAATGAGAGCGCTCATGGCTTTCGGGGCTGATACGGTGGCTGGCTATCACTTCAATGACGCGCTCCCAGCGGGGCTGCTGAATGGCTTCTATACGCGCGCCCTCGAGGTATTTCCGCAGCAACATGACAAACGGAGGCGGCTCGCTTTGTATCCTGGTGGGCTTACGCGCGGTAATATGCGCACGCGCCAGTTGTGGGTGAGTTGAGAGGTAGAGCCAGCGGTTCTGGCCGCCTGCCGCACCATCCTCCTGTATGGTTGGAGCATAACATTGGATGGCTATAGCATGTGCTGTGGGTTGAATAATGGTATCTATGCGCGCATTCGCCAAAAGGGTACGCCATTCGTCAGCGACTGCCGCCAGTGTTATCGCGTCTACTTGCATAGGTTTATGTATCCTGTCTATTATTTTCACGATGGTGATATTCAAGCACAAAAGCTGCTACTACCGAAATTGCCTGTTCTTGTTGTACAATAATAACCGGAACGATGAAACTCCAGCGGGAAAAGAAGAAGGTTTGGGAATACCCCCAAACCTGCAGGGAGTTTTGCCCCCTGCCCCTCTATTTTCCACAGCCATGATGCCGTTTTAGTTAAGAAGTATATCTGTGACTGAGATAGCAGGTTAGCCAGAGACTACACGAACGAGATAATCGTCAGTATAGCAAAAGTGTAGGCTGGCGTATACCGGCTAACACTCTGAGCGCCAATAGCGTCAGGAAAAAGTATGCAACTTGAGACGGAGCAGACTGTGCCCCAGCAGTACAACGAAGCACCCAGCCCGAAACGGGGACTCCTCTTTGTTCTCTCGGCACCATCCGGTACGGGAAAAGATAGCGTTATTCAGGCGCTCAAAGAACAAGGTATGGATTTTTACGTGGTGGCTTCAGTCACTACGCGCGCACCTCGCGCTGGTGAAAGCGAGGGCAACCCCTATCACTTTGTGAGTCAGAAACAATTCACGCAGTTTGTAGAGCACGATGAACTGATTGAGTATGCCAATGTCCATGGAAATTGGTATGGTCAACCGCGCAAGGTGATCAGAGATCAACTGAACGCGGGACATGATGTGCTGCTTAAGATCGATGTCCAGGGGGCGGCCACAATACATCAGAAGGTGCCTGAAGCAATTTTTATCTTTTTAGTTCCCAGTTCTCTGGAAGAATTGGAACAGCGCCTGACCAATCGTCAAACAGAGTCTGAAACAGAACTGATGAGAAGACTGGCTGATGCACGCAAAGAACTGGCAGAACAGCACTGGTATGACTATGTAGTCGTTAATCGACAAGAACACCTGGAGGAGGCAGTGGATCTGTTACGGGCCATTATGCTAGCGGAACATGCTCGAACTCACCAGCGCAACATTACTATTTAGTGACATCAAGGAGGCATTATGCAAGGAGACATTAGGAGAGAAGAAGAACGTTTTGTACAATCGCGCACGCAAGAGCGCAACCTGGCAATGGAATTAGTACGTGTGACCGAGGCCGCGACGTTAAGTGCGGGGCGCTGGATGGGCAAAGGTAATAAGGAGATGGTTGACCAGGCCGCTGTAGATGCCATGCGTCATGCCCTTGATGGCGTTGATATGAACGGGGTTGTGGTGATTGGTGAGGGTGAGAAGGACGAGGCTCCCATGCTTTATATTGGCGAGAGAGTAGGGAATGGTTCATCGCCCGAAGTTGACGTAGCAGTCGATCCAGTAGATGGAACACGTTTACTCGCACTCGGCCTTCCTGGAGCGCTGGCAGTAGTGGCTATTGCAGAACGTGGAACGATGTATTCGGCCCCTCCAGGTGTCTATTACATGGAAAAGATTGCTGTAGGCCCAGCTGCGAAACACGTCATTGATATCAACGCGCCCATCATGGTCAACCTGGATCGCATTGCCCGCGTTCGAGACGCGCGCATTGATGATTTGACAGTGGTTATTTTAGATCGACCTCGTCACCAGGAAATTATCCGGCAAATTCGCGAAGTCGGCGCGCGCATTCGCTTGATTACGGATGGCGATGTTTCCGCGGCTATTCAAGCAGCGATGGAGGACTATACAGGCGTAGATGTATTGATAGGCATTGGAGGAGCGCCAGAAGCGGTTTTAGCGGCAGCAGCTATTAAGTGTATCGGTGGAGAAATTCAGTGTAAAATTTGGCCGCGTTCAGACCAGGAACGAGAGAAACTCAAAGCCGATGGGATAGATCTCGACCAGGTATTTCGAGTGGATGACCTGGTAAGAGGTAACGATGTATCGTTTGCAGCAACGGGAATTACCAGTGGAGAATTGCTAGATGCCGTCCAGTATTTTGGATGGGGCGCTCGCACTTCCTCAGTAATGATGCGTTCTCATTCTGGAACGGTACGCTATATTCAAGCACGCCATAAGTGGCGCAAAGGGGGTAACAGGTAGAGTTTTTTTCGCAAAAGCCCAACCATATTGCTGATGAGGGTACTAACATTCTGATTTTCAGTTCAGCCGGCTCATGATAATTGTTGCAATTTTTCGATGACGGCATCTGCGACCTGTGAGGTGCCTACGGCAGTGGGGTCATCGGGGCGTGGTTTCAAATCATAGGTGACGTTCTTGCCTTCTGCAA
>JBGQJX010000365.1:0-4591 GCA_041499255.1 Ktedonobacteraceae bacterium
GTCAGGCCACGGAAATGGCGCTGCGCCGTTGGGAGAAGCGGGCTAGCCGGAAAAGGCCTAGCTCTACCGGTGGTGGTGTATTGCAGACCAGGCTGCTTAATAGTTCGCCGAGCAACGGGCCAAATTTGAAACCGTGACCGGTCAGGCCTGTGGCGAATACCACGCGGGGATCATGTGGTAGATGGTCGAGAATAAAGTTTTCGTCCGGGGTGACGTCGTACATGCTCGAATCGACGTGAACGAGCCTGGCGTCATGCAGCGCTGGTAAGAAGTTTCTTAGCTTAGCAGCGACCTGAGCAATAACGTTTTCATCCGGCGGCAGTATGTCGTCTGGATCGACAGGTTTACCGAATGTATGTGACGCGGCTTTGAACCAGTAGGGTCCATATGAGCTATTGGAGGTGGGATGAAGAGGAAAACCGTACAAGTCACCAGCGATAAAGGCGGGAAAGGTATTAATGCTGAAAGATGAGAGGGGTAATCCCGCAAAATAAAGAAGATACTGGCGTGTTAAGCGTACCGGTAGTTGCAAGTCGGAGAGTAAACGGTGGACCCATGGGCCGGTCGCAAGGACGACGCGCTCTGCTGACAGCTCTTCGCCAGTGCTCGTATGAATGCACACGGGACGGCGCGGGTTCTCATGTGAGAGGTCTGTGACGCGGCAGGATTCGTGGATGTTTCCCCCAAGGTCGAGTACCATATCTTTGAGCGCTTGCAAACAGGTGGAGGCGTGCAAAATGCCTGCTTCAGCGTTGTAGGTGATGATATTGTTGCTAGTTGGGGTAAATTGAGGGAAGCGTTGTTTGCAGAGTTGGTGCGAAAGACGCTGTACAGGCATATCCAATTTGCGCAGGGTATGATAACTGAGTTGAGTGAAGTTATCTTCTTCTGTACCAAGCACAAGCAACCCGGTAGGTGTGTACAGGGTGCGCTGAGTGGTGAATTCAAGATTCTGCCAGTGGTTCAAACTCAGGCGTACCATCTCAGAATAAAATATAGAGGACCCATACTCAAAGCGCAACAAGCGTGAAATACCGTGTGAAGTTCCTCTCCTGTGATCGATCGCTTCTTGTTCCAAGACAGTGACGTCCTTTACTCCTTGTGAAAGGAGCGCATAGGCCGTTGAAAGCCCTACTATTCCAGCTCCTACAATGACTACTGATGGTTGACGCACGATAACACCTTCTTCCTATTGGCTGCATACAAGACTTAGATATTCAGGAGTATAGCAAAATATGCACTCGAAGTCAATAAAAAATAATGTAATTCAATAGAATTGCATAATAATTATAAAGTAATTATTATGCACTATATTTTGTTAAAACACTGTAATTTCTTTGTACAGCCATCTGAGGATGTAATATGTATGGTAAGGGCAACAAATGCAAAGATTCATGTTGATACAAAACATACATTGCTATGGCGCAGGCTCGACGAATTGTTACAAAATATCCTACAATGCCAAGTATGTCGAAGGAGTAACCAGAGTTTAAGGGTAGATGAATGCAACAGAACAAAGACAACGAAGCTCTTCAGCTGAAGGATACGCGTTATATTGCTCCCACTGCCTCAATACATGGAGCGCCGGTATTACCGTCCTCAAAGTATTACACCCTGCGGTATCTGCTGGCTGCAACGCTAGCGAAGGGTGAGAGTACCGTCTTATTTCCTGCCAGCAGTGACGATAGCGAGGCCTTGTTTCGCTCTTGTCGCGCTTTGGGGGCGGAATTGACCTGGCGGGATGATTATGTTCTCAATGTCAAGGGCGCCGGGCGCCCATCTAGTGATCTGCCTGTGACAATCAATGTTGGGAACGCCGGGGCAGTACTGCGGCTGATGCTAGGGGTCAGCGCGTTGCTCAAAGAAGTGACGTTTGTCACCGATTATCCGCTGTCCCTGGGAAAGCGACCGAACCGCGAGCTTTTAGAGGCATTGACTGCGCTGGGGGCCATTTGTGTTGGGACAGGCGAGGAGGGATATCTGCCCATTACCATACGCGGCGGAGCATTACACGGCGGACACGTTACGATTTCGGGGGCGCGCAGTTCACAGTATCTTAGCTCATTGCTTTTTCTGGCTCCGTTGATCGGTGAGGCGCTTGAGATCGATGTGGTTGATGATTTGAAATCACAAGCGTTAATACATGTTACTCTCAATGTATTACAGGAGGCTGGTATTGTTGTTGAACACGACGCCCTGTTACGCCATTTTTCTATCGCGGCAGGGCAGGAGTACCAGCCGCGTGAATATAGCGTTCCGGGCGATTATCCTTCAGCCGCGGCGCTGCTGGCAGCCTGCGCGGTCGCCAGTGACCCTTCCAGCGAGTTAGAGCTGAGGCGATTACGTCCAGATGAGGAGATTGGTGTTGAACTGGTCAGGGCGCTGCGTGCAATGGGGGCCGACCTGTTGGTGGAGGGAGAGACGCTCAGGCTACGGGGGGGGCGCAAGCTACACAGCATCCAAATGAATGGTGATGCCGTGATTGATTGCATACCTGTACTGGTGGCAGCAGCATGTTTTGCGGAAGGAGAAAGTGTTTTCTATAATATCGAGAACCTGCATTACAAGGAGTCAGATCGCATCGATGACCTCTGTGCAGAACTGCGGCGGGCGGGTTGTATGGTGATGCCGAAACATGATGCCATTATCGTGCGAGGGCAGCCCCAGGGAGTCGAGGGCGGTGTGATTGTCGATGGACATGCTGATCATCGCCTGTTGATGGCGCTGGCTATTGTTGGTTTACGCAGCCGTCGCGGCTTGACGCTTACCGGTACAGGGCATATTGCTAAGAGCTACCCTCATTTTTTTGATGATTTACGACAACTGGGAGTGGAGGTACGCTAGCCGGCAGCTATGGTAATATACGGTGAAGAGTGATACAATACCGTTTATTCGATGGAGATAGTGTTGTTATGAGTGGTGATACGCCTGGCTTTTGATCGTTTGAAAGGGAATCAAGGTGTACAGGTTCAAGGGTTTTGACAGTACAGATTGTGGGGATAGCATGTCCGCGCTGGAGGCTGTGGTCAATGCCTGGATGGAGTCGGAACACCCGCGCATTCGTCATGTCTGCCAGAGTATGCGTGGCGAGCATATACTACTCAGTTTTGTCTACGAGGAGGCGCATGAAATAGAGCAGCGTATCTCTGTACAAACTCAAGCAACAGGCGCTTTGCCTCGCTTCTTTGATGATGAATATCACGACGAACATCCCACCAGTCCACGTATTCCGGCAACGCCACCTCCTATGCCAATGCATTAGCCTTCTTACGAGGCGCGGAACACACAGAGCAGATTCATACATGCTATTGTACAAGCTTTAAGGAACTTTATGACCATTCCATACCTGGTATATTGTACCTCCGAGGGGGATATACTCGAAGAACCACGTTTACAGGCACTCAGTTTTGGCAATCGACCATTAGATGCAACTGAACTAATACCATTGCCCGATGGCGCTACACTGGCGATGATGCCCGATCGCCTGGCGATTGGACAGAAACGCAGCGGCGAACGGCAGGTGTTGCCACAGTCGCGTGGGTGGGCCGCGGCTGCCTTTCTGCCTATTGGTTATACACGCACGCAACTGCCTGCTTACGAGAAGACGCCAGGTATGGAGCCGCTCCCTTTCTTTGGCTACAGTGCGGTGGCGGGCATAAATGGCCGCCTGTATGTCGCGGCAATCAAGACGGATGATCCACGTAAATGGCATCCACGCGCGTTTAATAAACGCACCCTGGCGCGTTTAGTGTCTGAGAAGCAGGCCGCTTATGCTCATAATCGTATCGTGGCACAACATGCTCACTGCGCGCTCGACTATGCCTGTCCTACAGCCAGCAATCTCTTTTTTGCACGCTGGGAGATGGCGATCGCTGTCTCGCCGGGCTGTAATGCGCGTTGTATTGGCTGCATTTCAAAACAGGAAGAGGAGGAGTTTATCTCTCCACAGGATCGTCTCACCTTTATACCCACCGTGGATGAGATTGTGGAGGTAGCTGTCCCGCACCTGGAACAGGCGGAAGAGGCGATCGTGAGTTTTGGGCAGGGTTGCGAAGGCGAGCCGCTATTGCAATGGCGGCGTATTGAGCAAGCTATCAAGGTTATACGCGGGCGAACTGACAGGGGCGTTATTAATATCAATACGAATGCCAGCAATCCACGCTGGCTGCAGCGGCTGTACGATGCGGGTCTCGATACCCTCCGCGCGAGCACCATTTCTGGACACCCTGAAACGTACACAGCTTATTACCGGCCGCTGGGCTATAGCTTTGAAGATGTCAAAGAGTCGCTGAAGCGAGCGCGTGACGCGGGTGTTTATAGCTCCATTAACCTGCTTTGTTTTCCTGGGATGATTGATCGCGAGCGTGAGATAGAAGCCTTGCTGGCCTTTGTCAAGGAAACAGGCTTGCGACTTATTCAGTTGCGCAACCTCAATATTGATCCAGAGGTATTATTGCCGCGTATGCCTGATCTTGATACAATGGGTAGGGCGCTAGGAATGCGAACGATGATCGAGATGATCAAACGAGAAGTTCCCGAGGTGGAGATTGGGAATTTTACGCGGCCTGTGAAGCGAGTGTCAGCACAGGCA
>JBGQJX010000366.1:0-4583 GCA_041499255.1 Ktedonobacteraceae bacterium
AGCGGAAATATATCGCCAGGCCATTATTCGTAATTGTCCCGCCGTAATCATCTGTCACAACCATCCCAGTGGAGACCCGACGCCCTCGCCTGAGGATATCCAGGTTACCGAGCAGTTGGTTGAGGCGGGGAAACTTCTAGATATTGAGCTGGTAGATCACCTTGTCATTGGGAGCCACCGCTTTGTGAGTTTGAAAGAGAAGCTGCGCTGGTGAGCGCAAAAAAGATGAAAGGGGCCAGGTGGTTCAGCACCATCTGGCCCCTTTCATCTATACTTCCTGTGCCTGTGCCGCTGCGACCTTCTCGATCTTCCGTCTCTTCGGCCGCTCGTGGCCATTGGCAGCCTCTTTATCTTTCGCCGCCCGGTCCTGCTTTGCGGGTTCAATCGCGGCATCAAGCACCTGGCGAATTTCTGTAACGAAGACAAAGTGCATCTGATCGCGCAGTTCTTTGGGCAGGTCTTCCATCAGATCCATTTCGTTCTTCTTAGGCAGGATCACGGTTCGTATCCCCGAACGGTACGCCGCCAGTACCTTCTCTTTAATGCCACCTATGGGCATCACTTTGCCGCGCAAGGTGATTTCACCCGTCATAGCAACATCGGAACGTACATTGCGCCCGCTTGCCAGCGATACCAGCACGGTGACCATGGTCACCCCTGCCGATGGCCCATCCTTGGGTATAGCGCCTGCAGGCACGTGAATATGAATATTCTGATCCTCAAAGACATTGGCTGGAAGGCCAAGGGCTGCGGCGTTGGAGCGAACATAGCTCAGGGCCGCCATGGCTGACTCTTTCATCACGTCACCCAGTTGCCCGGTCAGGATTAACTGATTCTGCTTGCTTGGCATAGCAGCAGCCTCAATGAAGATGATCTCACCGCCCACAGCCGTCCACACCAGCCCGGTGGCAATACCAGGGCGGTCAATGCGTTCAGCCGCCTCTTCGAAGAAGCGCTGCCGCCCGAGGTATTCGGGAATTTGCTCGGCTGTTACGGCAATAGGTGTCTTCCTGCCTTCCGCGATCTGCTTCGCTACCTTACGGCAAAGCGAACCAACTTCGCGCTCCAGGTTACGAACGCCCGCCTCGCGTGTATAGTCGCGGGCAATGCGGCGCAAGGCATCATCGTCAACAGTCAACTCGTCTTTGTTTAGCCCATTTGCCTCAAGCTGCTTGGGCAAAAGGTAATTGTGCGCGATATGCATTTTCTGTTCTTCGGTATAGCCGGAGAGTTCCAGTATCTCCATACGGTCGCGCAAGGGCGCCGGAATTGTCTCCAGGGAATTGGCAGTGGCGATAAACATCACCCTGGACAGGTCGAAAGCTAGATCCAGGTAGTTATCGCGGAAGTTATAGTTTTGCTCAGGGTCAAGCACTTCGAGTAATGCTGAGGAAGGGTCACCTCGCCAATCAGCGCCGACCTTATCGACCTCGTCCAGCATGATCACCGGGTCATTGGCCTCCACGCGGCGCAGCGTCTGTATGATGCGTCCGGGCATGGCGCCAATATAGGTGCGGCGGTGACCACGAATTTCGGCTTCATCGCGAATACCACCCAGCGACATGCGGGCAAACTTTCGTCCCAGTGCTCTAGCGATTGACTGGCCAAGCGATGTCTTGCCAACTCCAGGAGGGCCAACAAAACAGAGAATTGGCTCGCGATTGATCTGCCGTGTGGCCTCATCTGATTGCAAGGGCTGTGTTGGCGTATGCCCTTCCTCGTCAGCGTCTTTGGTGGCTGCCTCGGCTTCTTGCTGGAGACGCTCGGCAACACGCTCTTCCTTCAAGCGACGCACTGCCAGGTACTCAAGGATGCGATCTTTGATCTTTTCCAGGTCGTAGTGGTCGTGGTCCAGTACCTCGCGCGCGTGGGGTACATCAATCTTCTCACCGGTGCTCCTGGACCAGGGCAGGCTTGCCAGCAGTTCAAGGTAGGTGCGAATGATGCTATATTCAGGAGAGATAGTGGGTAACTTCTCAAGCCGCGACAGTTCACGGTTTGCTTCTTTCAGTGCCTCTTCTGACATCTTCGCATCATCGATCTTGCGGCGTAGCTCGTTGGCAGTAGCTTGCTCTTCACTCTCCTCGCCAAGTTCACGTTGAATAGCCTTGAGTTGTTCGCGCAGCAGGTACTCGCGCTGCACTTTGCCCATTTCTTCCTGGGCGCTTGTCTGTATCTTCTTGCCAAGCTCGAATATTTCCAGCTCATGCGCCAGGAAACTGCTAAGATTTTCCAGTTTGGCGCGCACAGAATCAAGTTCAAGTAATTTCTGACGCAGTTCAAGCTCCATCTGCATGAACGTGGCAATCACATACACAACCTGGCGTGGCTCCTCCAGGTTCAGCGTAGCAGCGGCAACCCCTTCGGGCACATTCTGTACCAGCGCGACCAATCGCTGGAAGTAGCTGACGACGTTACGTTTAATGGCCTCAGTCTCATTGTCGGATTCTTGTGCATCCGGCTTCAAGGTAACATGGGCGGCCAGGTAAGGTTTTTCTTGCGTGAATTCGCCGATCTCTACTCGCTCGAGACCCTGCACAATAACCTGAATAGTGCCATCAGGCATACGGATCATGCGAGCAACACGCGACACCGTGCCAATTTTGAATATCTCATTCGGGCTGGCCTGCTCTATATCGGCCGATTTCTGTGCTACTAATACGACCAGGCGATCTCCGCGCATGACATCATCGATCAGGCGAATAGAACGCTCCTGGCCTACACCGAGTGGTTGCACTGCGAAAGGATAAATGACGATATCTTTGAGCGGTAAAACGGGCAGCACGTCAGGAATAGTCAAACGCTCCTCTTCCTCTGCTCTTTGCAGTTCCTCCCCCCCTTCTTCCGGCCCCTGGTCGCCTTGCTCTGTGTCCAGCGGCAAGGCGGTATCGTCTGGCGTTCCGCCAACAATGGGCTGGTTATTTTCGTCATCGGTGTGGCCATTTTTACCCGAAACAGCGGCGGGAGTCATTTCTTCCGGCTGTTCCACGTGCTTTGTCTTAGGATGTCTCTGTTTTTTCTCCATAGCAATTTTCTCACTCTATATGGGTAGTATTCACTCGTTCTCTTTGGCTATTTTTTGTGCTGCTCGGTTGTATTTGAATGCGTTCTGCAATACTCTCAGGCAACTTTTTTGGTAGGTCAACCCATAAAAAACCATTTTCGTAACGAGCCTTTATATTATCTCGGTCAATGGGAGAGAGAATAAGCACCTCGACACGAAATGGTCCGTAGTGAATTTGTGCTTCATGATAGTACAGATTTTCACTACTCACAGAATCATCGTGTCTTTCACCACTGATCACGAGTGCATCTTCATACAGTGTCACCTCAATTTCTTCCTCTCTCATCCCCGCGAGTTCAATTTTTAAGGTCAACATTTCTGTTGACTCGCGTATGTCAGCCAGGGGCCGCCATGTTGCTGAGCGCTGAAGAATAGACTGGTGACTTTGTCGTAAAGCATCATGTAAAAGTTGACGATAGTGTCGCTCCAATTGTTGCTGTGATCCATCTGTATAGCGATAGGTCACATACCTATAGCGAATTTGCATGTTGGCTCTCTCTTAATATACGTACCAGGGGGCACATAGGGAATGTTGTTCCATGGTAGGGCAATATATCTCCCGCGTACTTCTCCCTATTTCTTTCCCCAAATGGTAGATAACCTGCGAATGAAAAAGGCAAGAGGTACAAAGTACAGAATGTTTTGCTCTTTGACCTTTGCCTTTTGTCGTGAATTCGCCAGGAGGAGAAAATAGATTACGTTATAGGCAAGTCTTTTTCTCCATTGGCCAGCGCTTTCTGACATTCTGGGCAGAGATATTCATACTCAGAATTACTATCGGAAAGCACATCGCTCTGGATTATGCGGGCATCGCGTAAACGTGTTACCTTATTACATCTTGCACAATTGACATATGTTTCCGAGATGGCGGTACGTCGGGTTCCAAGAACATCTTCCTGCATGTCCGACACCTGCCTTTCTTTCTGTTTCAGTAGTTTCTAACGCCTAGCTGAGTAAGACCTGAAGTATCTTGTCTAAAGAAGAAAGGTCATAAAGGAACAGTCTGTAGAAGGCCTTATTGCGCGGCCAAGTCCGTATTGATTATGGCACGTCGAGCAGAAAATTGCAAGTGAGTTTGACGAGCTCTTGACTATGTGCTAGTATATTTTCATAATCTTCATAGGTACCTATTTCACCTGGTACCCAAGCGAACCGCTGGATTTAAAGTGCGTGATTGCTATGGATGGCTAGATTGGCCATCCCTACAAAAAGGCAAGAATTACCATGCTCACGCAAGGAATCAAACGCTGGCTAAGTAAGCTGTTTGGGTGGTGGCCTTGGAGGAAGACACCTGAGCGCGAATATGCTCAAGCGCCAGGCCTTTTGAACAAAGGCGGCATGCAGCCGGAATCCATCTTCCGCCCAACAGGTGATGAGGTTACTCCCCATTCAGGTGTTGCGCCTCTCATCGCTGGACAGGGTGAAACGAGCCAGACGAGCCTCTCAACCATAGATGAATGGCCAGAGCGCGTTATTCAGGCAACTCCACCTCCCATAGAGAAAATTGATCCACCGCAAC
>JBGQJX010000367.1:0-4579 GCA_041499255.1 Ktedonobacteraceae bacterium
CCAAGACGCACATCTGCACAAATGTTGGTCCGTCTAAGCGCGCCGTACTCCGTTTGACAAAACCACTCGTTCTCTCCAGTTCTTTGGGTCGCTCGACTAAAAACCGCTGCGCCAACGCACTTACACGTGCTATACTGCCCATAACTGGCTCCTTTCGGTGTGAGATCTCACGAGATCGTTTCTCTGTCAGATTCTATCACCGGAAGCGAGTTTTCCTTTGCTTCTCTTTACCTCTTCCTTTCTTAGCTTGATGCCTATTGGTTGACCCTTGCGGTCGACCTCCCTCCCCGCACGCAATCGACCACTGGACGCGGTCGACCTCTCTCTCCCCCGCATGCAATCGACCACTGGGCGCGGTCGACCTCCCTGCACGCAATCGGCCCGTGGGCTCGCCCTCCCTGCCTTCCTGCCCCCGCTCCGTAATGTAACCCCTCACTGTATAAAATATAAACACTTGCACTAACGCCCCAAGCATACTATGATAGTGAGTACAGTTACGTACACATGAACGGAGCATCATATGGGAGCTATCCCTGTTCTAATAACCTACCTCATTGACTGGGGCTGGCTGCGTATCGGCCCGCCCTACATATACATCAACATCGATCCCGTCATCTTCAGCATTGGGCCGATTGCCTTGCGCTGGTATGGCCTGATGTATGCCGTGGCCATTATCCTGGGCTTGCGCATAGTGCGCGGCTACGCAACGCGCAAAGGCATTACTCCGGCTATGACCTTCCGCATTGTCTGGTGGTGTATTGTCGCCGGTCTGCTGGGGGGACGTCTATATTTCGTGATCCAGCAGCCGAACCTGGTTTCGTATTACCTCGCGCAGCCCCAGCACATCCTGGCAACGTGGGAAGGCGGCATGGCCTTTTTTGGAGCAATCTTTCTAGTGATTCCCACCCTTATCTGGCGGGCGCGCAAAGAATACATCAACCCCCTGGTACTGCTCGACGCGGGCGTGCTCTTTGCCGCGGCAGGACAAATTTTTGGGCGCATCGGCAACCTGATCAACGGCGATATCATCGGCTACCCCAGCACGCTTCCATGGTCTACAGTCTATCAACACCCCAATAGCTGGGCATGCCCAAATCCTGCCACCTGCAATGTGCCCGTACAACCTGCCGCTGGCTATGAACTGCTCGCCAACATTGTCCTGTTAAGTATCATGTTCTACCTCGCTCGCCGTATCACCCGCCCTGGCATCCTGATGGTAGTCTACCTCTTTGGCTATACCATCACCCAATTTCTCCTCTTCTTCACTCGTGACAACCTCATCGTCAACCTCTTAGGCCTGGACTGGGGCTTGAAACAGGCCCAATGGACCTCCCTGGTAGTAATGCTCATACTCATACCAATAACCTACCTCATAGTGCGCTACTCCAAACCCATACCTCCAGGTGAAATCGCCGCCACCTACGGCATCCCACAAAAACCCATAGAAGAAGGCGAAAAGGCCCCAATCGTAGAACCAACCACGACAGAAAAAGCCAAAAATGAAGGCAGCGTAACCCTATAAACCCATTAATGCCCATTACAAAATATTGCGATGTATCCCTGACAATGTTGGGGCACACTTCTGACCTCTACAAACTAATCTGGCTGTAGGGGCCGATTTATCGCGCCCACCGCCGATTTATCGGCCCTCCCACTATGTCACCTCGGATGTACAAACCAGCCGTAGGGGCCGATTTATCGCGCCCATCGCCGATTTATCGGCCCCCCCTAGCTTTCCCACAATCCCGAACCCCCCCATACTACCCCTGGTACAACAACTTGCGATGCAACACCGAAATCAACGTATCCGTAATAGTAAGTATCTCCTCAAACTGCGCGGCCTGTTGCTCCGGCGACAGCCCATTTTCGCGCCAGCGCGAGAACAAATGCTGCTCAAAAGCCGCCATTTCGCTGCGAACAAGCTGGCGCAATTGAAAGCGGATCAACGACGGCAACGCCAGCGGTAAGCCGACCTGCGTGAGCCGTTCATAAAGCTGCAACAACAAGACATCATCCCCGCTATACAGCAGCGTCTCGTCTCGCTCGATGGGAAAAAGCAGGCCCTGTCTCGTCAGTTCGTCAATATGTTCCCCTGTTGATCCCGTTTGGCGTATCAAATCTTCTCGTGAGAGCTTCACATCCTGCCCGCTGGAAGTAAGCGGCCGCAGCAGCCGCTGCTTGAGAGCCAGGTTCATCTGCACGTCTCCATGCTGAGCGCGAATTTCCAGCAAGTGCTTGATGACATCCAGTGGAAGGTTTTGCTGCTCTTTAAACTCCTTGATGATGTTGAGTACCAGCAAGTGTTCCTGGTTATAATAAGCAATGCGGCCCTGCATGAGCGGCGCGGGTAACAGGCCTTGCGTATTATAAAAACGGATGGTTCTGCTTGGGACTCCTGAAACATGGGCAAGGTCATCAATTCGCAATAGCTGCTCTGTGCTGTTGTCTACCAATTGAACTGTACCTCACGAAATGTTACAGAGTAACTGTCATATAAGGATTATTAAAAAGATGTTTTATGCTATTGCGGGTTTGCCAGGCTATATCTGGCAAACCCGCAATACCGCAAAAACATCTTCGTAATATCAGCGCTTTGGCGTTGCTGTCGGCTTGGGA
Source organism: Ktedonobacteraceae bacterium (assembly GCA_041499255.1). Taxonomy (GTDB): domain Bacteria; phylum Chloroflexota; class Ktedonobacteria; order Ktedonobacterales; family Ktedonobacteraceae; genus UBA11361. The sequence goes on from JBGQJX010000367.1 coordinate 2,617, forward strand.
GGTGATGTTGGTGTGCTCGTCGTTGTTGCCCCGTTCAGCTTCGCCTGTTCATCCTGTATCTTGCGTTGCAGCGCGCGCAGGTAGGCCTGTGCGGCATCCAGGTCGGAATTAGCAATCGTTTCCCACTCCTTCGGCACTTTGGTCACCTGCTTCACCCAGCTTTCGAGCACAGTTTGCAGCGCCGCCAGTGTATCGTTATCCTGGTTAATTCTTGCCAGCCAGCCTCTTCCCGAGATCAGCGCTCTGAGGGTCACGTTGAGAAAATCGCCGGTGACGGTAGCGGCCAGGGTGATCAACGGCGAAACGAATGTATCATAGGCCACGCGCGTCAATTTGGCGGCATTGATAGCCCCTGTGAGCGAAATGCCTTCAAGGGTATCCAGGCCATTAACTAACTCTTTGCGCACAGCCGCAGCCCCGGCGGCCAACCCTTTGTTATAGGCGTCCTCAACCTGATGTTCGATATTGACACTGGCATCATGGATAGCCTGTGGAACCTTTGGCCCCAGCTCGTAGGCAGCGACGCCGCCGACGGCAACAACGCCAAGCCCTACCAACAATTTGCGCCGTGTGAGATTTTTCTTTTTAGGCCTGCGGCGTACCGGGCGCGCGTCAATATCCTCGTCCTCTTCGTACCCATACTCCTCAGGAATCTCGCGACGGCGAGGCGCCGGTGGGCGTTGCGCGGCTGGCCTGAGCGAGGGACCTTGTGCGCGGACTAAGCGTCGATCAAGTGGATCTTCGTACCCAATATCAGGATCCACAAAATCAAATTCGTTCCACTCGCCTCCCTCTTCATCTTCACGAGTTTCCCTATACTGCTGTGGGACCGGCGCGGGCGCTTGAGGAGACCGGCGGGCATCGGCAAGAGGCGTGCCTCCATTGCGAGCGCGAAAGCGGTTACCATACAGCGTGCTATCCTCGCGCTCTTCATAGTCATCATACTCTTCTTCGTTCGTGTATTGTTGGGCGCGAGCGCCTAATTCATCGTAGCCCTGCTCCTGCTCTACCTCACCTTCATTAAGGTTCGGAAGGTGATATTTACTGGCGATAATATTCTGGCGGAGTAACTGGCGTGTCCTTCGAGGATTGGGCCTTGGTGCCAGCGGTCCACTGGAGCGACTGGCGCCTTCGCCATTAGAAGACCAGCGGTCACTAGGCAAAGAAGCATCAGCTCGTCCATTCTGCAACGGGTCATAATCATACCCATATTGCCGTCCAGGACTTCGCCGGTAAGCCTTTCTCTCAAATCGATCCTTTGACATGTATACCTCGCTCTCCCTCAAGCCTCAATCAGTTGTTACACGCAACGACAACTTCGTAACACCTTTTCTACCGATTTTACCCTATATCACTCATAAAGTCCAGTACCCACCCAGGTTTGGGTGTATGAAATACCTGTAGGCAATCGATCGTAGGGCCCGATTTATCGCGGCCACCGCCGATTTATCGGCCCATTTGAACCACTTACCCACAAACAATTCATACACCCCCCTGGTTTCCACCGCTCAATTATCAATATACTCCATCGTACACGACGATCTGCCCCAACATAGGACTAATAGTACGTTGGTTTTTGGACGTGCGTAACACAATTTTGGTCACAAACAAGAACACATGTTCTTATTATACCCACTTATCTTCCAAATTTCAAGCAAGAAAATATCGCAAAAAACTACCCCAAATCACGGGCTGTAAGAATCACAACCCACCTGGCGTACCCGTGTATAGTAGGGTTGACCCTCGCGGTCAACCAATAGGCATCAACCTAAGAAAAGCCCATCAAATGCGGTAGGAGCGATGGCGCGACAGGAGGACAGCGCTGTCATGCTGAGCACATTCGCTACGCTCAGTGTAAACTCAGGGAAGCATCTGGAGGGCCGGCGGGAGAGACCCTTCGCTGCGGCTCAGAGCTTGCCCTGAACGCAGTGAATGGGGTGACAAGGGAACCCTGTCATGCTGC
>JBGQJX010000368.1:0-4573 GCA_041499255.1 Ktedonobacteraceae bacterium
CAAGAAATTGTCCGAACAAGTGGCAGTAGTGTTAGGGTAGGAAGAGAGAAAACATGGAGGCGGAACTTCGTCTCCGCCTCCTTGTTTTCTCTCTTCCTGGCTATTATTTGAGAAAATCCAGTGCCGCCCTCGTCAAAACCTCAACGCCAATTGGCATGGCATCTTCATCTACATTGAAACGCGGATGGTGATGTGGGTACTTTGCGCCCTTTGACTCGTTCTTTGCTCCTACAATAAAGTAACAACCAGGCACTGTATTGAGAAAAGCAGCCATATCATCGCTGCCTGTGGTCATCACTTCTTCACCATTATCGACTCTATCCGCTCCCACAGAGGCAACAGCGGCTTGCTGAACCAGTTCCGTCATCCCCCCATCATTAGTGCATGGCGGGCAGCCATCCAGGGCCTGCACATCGCATGTAGCCCCCATGGCACTGGCGACACCCATAGCTACCTCGCGAATACGTCGTAACATCTTCTCCCGGTGCTCCACGCTAAAAGCGCGCATCGTGCCAAGCATTTCCGCCGTTTCGGGAATGATGTTAAATGCCGTACCCGCCTCCACCTTGCCAATGGTAATGACAGCGGGACTGAAAGGCGACGTCTCACGGCTGATCAACGTTTGCAGCGCCGTGATGATGTATGCTCCAACTACAATTGGATCAACAGTTGTCTCTGGCATAGCAGCATGGCCACCCTTGCCTCTCACCGTCAGCATGAACTTGTCAGCACTCGCAAAAACCGTCCCTGAGCGTACGCCGACTCGTCCTGTTGCATAATCGCTAATCAGGTGTAGGCCAATAATGCCATCCACCCCCTCCAACGCGCCTTCCTTCACCATTGGTTCGGCTCCGCCAATGGTCTCCTCAGCAGGTTGAAAGACAAACTTCACATTACCTGTGAGTTCAGCCCGCCGTTTGCTCAAGATATCTGCGACAGCCAGTGCGATGGAGGTATGCCCATCATGACCACATGCATGCATCTTACCATCGACAGTGGAACGATAATCAATCTCATTCAATTCATGAATTGGCAAAGCATCCATATCAGCGCGAATGGCGATCGTTTTGGCGCCTGCTTTGCTTGCCCCACCACGTAAAAGGCCCACAACGCCCGTTTTAGCAACCCCTGTCTGCACCTCGAGGCCAAGCGCGCGCAGACGTTGTGCTACAATACCAGAGGTGCGTACCTCTTCAAACGCTAGTTCAGGATGCTCATGCAAATCGCGGCGCAAAGCCACCATATCTGGCACAAGTTCATCAATATCGGACTTCAAAGGATCAAATTCGGATGCAGACATAGCTCCTCCTGTTAGTAAGGGATTCTCACACCAAAGTTACAGCGCAAGAATCAGATAGATTTCGTCGTCTTAATATCCTATCATATTGTCAGAGAAACAAAAGCCGCGAGAAAAGAAAGGCACAACCAAAATGCAACAAGAAGATAGATATTGGCAAGCAGTGTTAACAAGAGACAACACTTCAGATGGAGCCTTTGTCTACGCCGTACGCTCCACTGGAATATACTGCAACCCCTCGTGTCCCTCGCGCAAGCCACAACGCGAGCAAGTCCTCTTCTTCACTCAGCCTGAGGCTGCCGCAAAAGCCGGATTTCGTGCCTGCCGCCGCTGCCACCCTGGAGAGCCTTCTTTGCTCGCAAATCAGGTAGAGCTAGTCCAGCAGGCCTGTCGCTATATCGAATCACACCTTGAGGGACCAATAACACTCGCCATCATTGGCGAACAGGTACATTTGAGCCCCTATTACTTGCAGCGCGTCTTCAAACGCGTCATGGGCATAACACCACGCCAGTATGCTGAAGCGTACCGGCTGGGACAATTAAAAACACAACTCAAAGACAGCAACTCCATAACCAGGGCATTGTACGAGGTCGGGTTTAGCTCGAGTAGCCGCCTGTACGAACGTACCCCTGCCCAACTTGGTATGACACCGACCGTTTATCGTCGCGGAGGCAAAGGAATGAACATCAACTATACCATCGTCAATTGCTCCCTGGGCCGATTACTCGTCGCGGCCACTGAAAAAGGCGTCTGCGCTGTGAGCCTTGGTGACTCTGATACTACCCTTGAATCTACTCTGATCAGCGAATATCCCAGCGCGCAGATACACCGGGACGATCACCAGCTTGGTCAATGGGTCAACGCGCTCCTGAACTACTTGAACGGCGAGCAGCCTCATCTCGATCTACCTGTAGATGTACAGGCTACAGCTTTCCAGTGGCGCGTCTGGGAGGCCCTGCAGGATATCCCCTACGGGAGCACACGCTCGTACCGTGAAGTTGCCCAGGCAATAGGGAAACCAGGCGCTACTCGCGCCGTCGCCACGGCCTGCGCCACCAATCCTGTAGCGCTCATCATTCCCTGCCATCGCGTAGTGCGCGAAAACGGCGACTCCGGCGGCTATCGCTGGGGCAAAGAACGCAAACAACGTCTCCTGGCGAAAGAGCAGGAAGCGACCTTTGCCGTGGTATCAAGCACCATTCAACCATAGGTTTTTTGAAAAGAAGAATTAGACCGAACTCGTAGCATACACTCGCAACAAGTGATACAAGTGATACAAGTGATACAAATGAAACAAGTGATACAATCAGCGAGCAGGATTATTATAGGCACTCGTAATAGACACTTGCAACAATCGTCACAAGTGCGACAAGTGCGACAAGTGCAACAAACAGCGAGCAGAGTTATCATAGAAAGTAGTCCATCTTGGTAGACGCATGTGCCCTGTGCGACAAAGGATAATCTAACCTTTCTGTCGAGAGTCAATCCGGTATATACATGACTGACTTGGCTGTATTAGTAAAACATTTCACATGTTACTATATTTTATATAGTAATATGCCCTGAAGTATATTGAGTTAATGTTTGCTGAATTCATGTAAGTATAAGCATTCTTCTCGCGCGAAGGGAAAAAGGAGGGCATATGATGGCACCAATCATCATCTTGCTCATGATCATTTTACTGGATGTAGCCGCCTTGCGCTGGGGCGTTGACAGTACCGACGGTATAAACAGCCTTGAATGGCTGCGCAGACAGCTTTGGTATGGTTTTCATTAACGGTACAGTATTATTGTTAACTATAGTATGGAGGAAGCGGGATATTTCCGCATTCCTCCTATCTTTCTTTTCTGGACATAAAGGCACGATATGAACAATAGCTATCAAACCGAAACTGCTGCGAAAATACACGAGGATACTGTCAAGACTCTCAGCAACCAATTGGCAACGGATAAACCTATCGCGCCAGAGCCTCGCGCCAACCGTTTCCTCATCGTGATTTCACTACTCGCCCTCTACATCATATGGGGATCAACGTATCTGGGTATGCGCATCGCATTGCTCGGCTTCCCACCTTTTCTCATGGCTGGCGTTCGCTTCTTATTAGCCGGAAGCTTCCTCTTTCTGATTTTGCGCGTGCGAGGTAGTCGTGCCCCTACCTGGAAACAATGGATTGGGGCGACCCTCACCGGTACGCTCTTGTTAGCGGGAGGCAACGCAGGTGTCGCTTTCTCTGAGCAATGGGTATCTACTGGACTGGCTTCTGTTGGCCTAGCTGCAGTACCTCTCTGGACAGCCCTCTTCGCAGGCCTCTGGGGACGCTGGCCAACCCGCATCGAGTGGTTCGGCCTGGGTTTAGGCTTCATGGGCGTCATGCTTTTAAACTTTGGCAATGGTGTCTGGGCCAATCCTATGGGAGCTATTGCCTTGCTCCTCGCCCCTATCTGCTGGGCGTTAGGCTCGGCATGGAGCCAGCACATATCGCTCCCGGCAGGACTCATGTCAAGCGCGGCTCAAATGCTGGTCGGTGGCTTCGTGATCATTCTTATAAGTCTGATAATCAGAGAGAGAACGCCCAACCTGGCCATCAGCCAGTCCCTATGGGCTATTGCCTTCCTCGTCGTCTTCGGTTCCCTGGTAGCCTTCAGCGCCTACGGTTACCTGTTGCGCCACGTAAGTCCCGCGCTGGCAACCAGTTACGCCTACGTAAATCCAATGGTAGCTGTAGGCCTGGGTGTTTTGTTAGCCGGTGAGCGGCTCACCACTATTGAGATCGTAGCTATCCTGGTAACCCTGACCGGGGTAGGGCTGGTCTCATTGGGCAGCCGTCGCAGAGGACGCGGCGCCAAAGCTGTTCAACTCAGGCAACCGCAAGAAAACCTGGCTGCCAGCGAATAGGAGTATGCGCACATCTATGGAAATCGGTGAAACACTGCTAGTTACTTCTAGCCAGGAGTGGCACGCATGGCTCGCGCAACACCATGCCAGCTGCAAAGAGATCTGACTCATTTATTACAAAAAAACCTCGGGCAAAATGGGCATCTCGTACGAGGAATCGGTGGAAGAAGCGCTCTGCTTCGGCTGGATCGATGGCGCCATCAAAGGCATCGACGCGGAGACCTACGCTGGCCGCTTTACCCCGCGTCGCCCAAAGAGTCCCTGGTCCACATCCAATCGCGCCCGTGTCGCCCACCTCCTACACACAGGGCGCATGACCGAGGCAGGTCTGGCCGCACTTCCCGCCGATTTACGAGAACACGGTTATTGAGTTTCTA
>JBGQJX010000369.1:0-4558 GCA_041499255.1 Ktedonobacteraceae bacterium
CAGACCGGGATTGGTAGAAGCTTCCCACTTTCCAGTATCCAGGCGGTGGATAAGCGTTTGGAAGGCAGCCAGCGTCTCCGCCGGGGTGAAGGCACAGTGACCGGCGCGGTGAACGAAAATCTCACGCAGCAATTTGGAGTCCCCTTCCGAGCGAACAACGCTCGCATAGGCCTGCTCGTCCTGGTTAGCCACAAGCCCATCGCCAGTCGTGTGCATTGTGAGTACAGGAATATTCAAGTCTCCATTGAAAGTGATGTACTTGTTCAGATACTCCACAGCTCCTGGATCAGCCGCAATGCGCTGGGCAGTATTGAGGGTGTTCAGATCCTTATTCAGGTCTAGTCCAGCTTGCTTGTAGAGAGCCACGACTTCACGACTGTCGGATGAAAGCTCCAGTTGCTTGCGATAGTTGACACCGGTGTTCCAGGAAGGATTGCCGCCGGCACGAGCTTCGAGTTCGGCACGGGCAAAGAAGGCGAAAAGGAAGTCAACCTTGCTTTCCCAGAGGAATTGATTCAGCTCCTGCGCAGTGAAGTCTTTGCGCGCGGGTTCAGGTGAGGCAGAATCAAACCAGCCGGGAATGTCTGCCAGGGCCGCCGCCAGGGCGATGCGAGCCCTCCCCGGAGCGTTTAGCTGTGCTCCTCCCAGTATGCCCTCGGCTTTAGTGAAGGCGCCATTGGGATCAGTAATATTGACGATTGGCAGTGCATTCCCCGCCAGAAGGACATTGAAGGCGAAGGCACTATCGAGTGCCTGGTTCCAGGTGCCGACGCCACCGGCAACCACACCACACATTGGCAGCGCACCCGCAAAACGCCCAGGGTTCAGTTGAACCAAACCAGCGGTGATGATACCACCCAGCGAATGGCCCCAGGCGATAGTGCGAGCGGGATTACCGCAGGTCTCATCGAAGAAATCAAGCAAGGCGATTTGATCATGGAATGCCTGTTGAAGTGCCCAGCCATTCAGGCTGTAAGATGAGCCAGCAAGCGCATAGCCCTGCTGCAAAAGTGCTGCGCGAGTCAGAGGATCACCGGAGTCAGGCGCCACCAGTGGATTGCCGGGAAATACGTAGCCGTGACTGTAGAGGACCAGCGTTCCATTCCAGTTGGATGGGACGGAAATAGTGTAGTTGGCCCCACCAATTGTACCCTGGAGTACGTTCGTTCCATTGGAGTTGATACAACTACTTGTATTAGCGTGGGCAACTCTGGTGGTAGTCAACGTCAAGCCGCTCAAAAGTGTAAGCAGCACGAGCAAGAAGACCAGATACCGTTTCATGGGCTTAAACCTCTTTTCTTTAGAAGGTGGTCCAACAAAAAGAGTATAACGAGTGGAATAGCAGGGCATAGATGTGTAGAGAAGCCTACCGGATTTTTTCCCCCAAGACCTGTATGGGTAGGCTCACCTGTGACCAGATCACCTCTTGCCCACTACATCACATGATACAACGGTATTGCAGCAAAGCACAACAAGACATCGTGTAAGGGCCCTTGCGGTCGCCTTGATCTCTTAAGTCAGCGTCTATGGGGGAACTTTTGACACTCCCTACTCGTCTCCACCATGAAACAAAAAACAGCGTTTTTTCGAGACGAGGATATATAGCGTGCGACAACTACGATCACCTAAAATATGGATACCACTCATTGTAGTAGTATTCCTCATTGGCATTCCATTGCTCTATGTTTTTGTAATACGACCTTTGCAAGCGTCGCTTGACCCCATCTGTGGCAAACATGAGGATGCCAATGAGGTCATCGATAGTCTTGACGCGGGGGCCAGGTTAATTAAACTGTATGATCCGACAAAGAATGTGAACATTCCTGGGCTGGGAAGAGTTGATCTCATTGTCAGGGTCGAGGCCTCTACACGCATATGGCGACAGCAAGGACCAGGATGCCAGGACGTGCAAGCTGTGTCATTTAGCGACCTGAGAGCCGGGCAGAAGATCAAAGTGTGGTCAAGAAGCGGTATCCTGATAACGACCTATCCAGGGCAACTCACTGATGCTTCTGATATCGTGATTGTAGCCTGAGCCATCTTGAACTGATTGTAGCAAGCAGGGTTGTTTGATTTTGCAAGCTCGAACCTGATCAATCCATTGAGCTCTTTGACAATTTCATATGAAAAGCAAACCGAGCAGGTTTGCTATTTTCGTTCTATTCCCAACCCGCTTTTTATGCCGGATACATCGTATATGCCGCCCCGCTGCTCATAGCCACCTGTAAAGGGGTCCTCGGCCAGCAGCATAGGGGTGTCGAGGTCGATGAAGCGGAAGCCGCCGAGGCCGGCGACGAAGTGGGTGGCGGCGGCGATGGCCAGCCGCGACTCCATCATGGCGCCGATCATGAGCTGGGTATGTGTCGCCCGGCAAACGGCGGCGATGTCCAGGGCTTCCACGAAACCAGATTTCATCAGCTTGATATTGACGACGTTGACTGCTCCCATGGCGATTAAATGCGCGACATTGGCGGCGTTGTAGGCGCTTTCGTCGGCGGCAACGGGCACGGTGGTATGCTGGGTCACGTAACGCAACCCTTCGTGATCGTCCTTGTGCACCGGCTGTTCCATGAGCATAGGGCGGATATCACGGTTATCCAGGGCTTCTAAACAGAGCAGCGCCTCACTGGCAGTGTAACCCTGGTTGGCATCGAGGGTCAGACCGACGTTTGGCGCGCCTTCCCGGATAGCCTCGACACGGGCCACATCGTCGCGTAGATCGCCGCCGACCTTGACTTTAATGCTGGTGATGCCGCGCGCGACCGTTGCTTTGGCCAGCTCGTAGCCCCGTTCGGGACTTACGATGGGGATGCTCATGTCGGTTTCCACAAACGTGCTGGCGCCGCCGAAGAAAATATACAGTGGGAGGCCGTAAGAGTGCGTGAGCGCGTCCAGCAGCGCCATCTCTATGCCCGCGATGGCCGTTCCCTGGCTGAAGTAGACGCTGTGTATCAACTTCGAGAGCACGCGCCAGTGAGCGGCGTCCTTCCCTTTGATCAGTTCCGCGCAGCCCTGGGCGGCTGAGAGCGCGGTTGCCTGCGTCTCGCCGGTGCTGGGCCAAAAAGGAGCGCATTCACCATAGCCAATGCTGCCATCCGCGAGTGTGATGGTGATGAGCACATTGCTGGCCGCGCTGGTTGCGCCCGTGGCGATAGTGAAGGGCTCAAGGAAGGGAATATTCAAGGGTTCGACGCTAACGGAATGGATAGTGGTGCGTGACATAGCTGGTCCTTTCGCCGTGATCAGGCATTGTTATATTTTCCATACTCTCGCGTTACTGAAGGCGACTTCTCCCGCGAGCGCGACGACACCAATTTGACCTGAGCTGAAAGTGGTATCACTCAGCGATTTAATAAGATGCTTGTTGACATATAGATCAATCTGGCTGCCGCGTGCTACAACCGCGATCAGGTTGTGACCATCGGCGTTGATAGCAGGATTGGAGCCGCTGGCTATGATGCTGGAAGTGCCGAATTTATCGAAGTAGACTTTCAGATAAAAGCTGCCATTCTCGTCAAGTATGAAGTAATACAGGTGCGTGGTCGCACGGTCCGCGCGAAAGACGATGCCGCTCGAAGTGCCTGAAATGACAGTCGCCTGAACTTCAAAGGCAAAATCCGTAAAATGTGTCGCCAGGGCGAGGCAGGAGTGAAAAACACCACTTTGGGGTATGTTGGAGTGGTAGGTTCCTCCGGTAAACGTACAGAATCCCCCGTCTCTCTCGCCTTCTTCCCAGTTATAGCTCTTGCTATTTTTGCTCAATGGGTCGTTGATGACAAGTGTACCGCTGTTGGGTGGGTAGGGATTGGCTGCTGCTGTTGCGGTGGCATTGCCTTGTGCGGTTGCGCGTGCATTAGAGGTTGCGAGCGCATTGGCGCTGGCCTGCGCTTGTGCCGTCCCTTGCGCCCGCGTCGTGGCGGTCGTGTTTGGGCCAGGTGGGTAGAGTAACTTTGGCCCTATGATGAAATAGAAGGATGCAACGCTGGCTGCAATCAGGATGAGCGCAAGCAGTGAGAAAAGGATTATTCGCCCCGTGCTCAAAGATGAGCGGCGGCCCTGGTTACCAGTGGTTTTGTCGTCTTTGCGATCAGGGGGGAGCTTATCATTAACCGTTAAGCTTCCTCCCCCAGGGGTTGATCCGCCGGTGATCACTGTTTTGTTATCGGTATACACCGTATTTCCAGCACTCGTGGGGAATGGAGGGGGGCGGTCTTCCTGGGGCAACGCGGCAACGGTGGCATAGGCATCATTGCCAGCAGGCCCGTCTTGCGCTTGTTGGGTCGATGGATCGTTGGCGTTTTGCAGCGTGGGCTGGAAGACAGTGGAATTGCTCTCCTCTGTAGCCTGCTGGAAAGCACGCGCGAAGGCAGAAATAGAGGCAAAACGATCCTCGGGCTTTTTCGCCAGGGCAAGTAGGATGACGGTATCAATGTCAGCAGGTAAAGAGGGCATATGCGTACTGGGAGGCCGCGGCTCGCTGGTAAGATGCTGGTACATCATCTGCCCAGGGCCACCCTGAAAGGGCAGCCGCCCGGTGATAAGCTGGTAGGCCATGATG
>JBGQJX010000370.1:0-4537 GCA_041499255.1 Ktedonobacteraceae bacterium
GGAGGTATCACAATGGAAAATACAGGACAGGTGAAACCCGAGTATGCATCAGCCATTGCATGGCTGCTTGAGGCATCAGAGCCGTGGGTGGTCTATAATACCCTGCTAGATCTGGCTGGTCTCTCTTCCGAGAGTTCAGAGGTGCAAGCCGCCTATTTAGCAATGCAAAACCATCCTTTAATCAGCAGTCTTCTCCAGGATATCCAGGAGTGGCCGCCGCTAAAACCCTTGAGTCGTGCCTATGACCCCAAAGACAGTATTTGGAAACTTGGAACACTTGCCGACTTTGGCTTACGCCGGGACGATGAGCGCATTGCCACGCTTGCCGAGAAGATATTTGCTGCTCAAGCGGAGGATGGCGGCTTTCTGCATGGCGGCTTCGACCACACCAGAAGCTGGCATACACGCCCCTACATCTGCATCTCTCATGTAATGACCTACGCGCTTGCCCGCTTTGGCTACCTGGATGACGCACGCTTGCAGCATGCCTATGCCCAGATTGAACACTGGCAGCGATTAGACGGAGGCTGGCATCCCAACAAACTGAATCTTCCCGGTGAGGCAAGAGAAGCAGAGCCAAGCTGCCCTTTTGGAACAGTGAACGTTTTACGCGCTATATCCATGCATCCTACCTTACGCCACCAGGCCATCGCACGCCAGGCTGCCGATAATATCCTCCGCTGTTGGGAACGGCGTGCCGAACCCTATCGCCCCGTTGGTTTTGGCATTGGCAGCACATGGGACAAAGTGCAATACCCATTGGTACAATACCAACTGCTGAAAACCGTCGATACCCTCTCTATGCTTCCAAAGATACACACTGACACGCGGTATCAAGCAATCGTAAGCCGCCTCAAGAGCAAGCAAAATGCTGACGGACACTGGTTAGCTGAAAGCGTGAATAAACCGTGGAGTTCCTTCGACTTCGGCCAAAAGAAAACTGCTTCTCCCTGGGTAACGTTCCTGGCCGTCAGAGTGCTTATGAGGGACAAGAGAGCTGGCTAATACGCCTCAATTGGCCCGGGCAAAGCCTTCTCTGCCCGTTCTTCCAATAGCCGCTCATTACGCCATGTATAGATCGCCAGCGCTATGACGATAATGACTGCCAGCACAATCGTTACAATTCCCAAAGGCCCTGCCAACCGGTGGATATCCTCGCCGAGGAGATACCCCCCCAGCCCATAGAACGTAGCCCAGACTATCCCTCCAAGCGCGTTGAACAGTAAGAAGTGATTCCACTGCATCCGGTTGACTCCTGCCAGGAAGGCAGCCCAGGCACGTAACACCGCGACAAATCGCCCGAAGAAGACAACCTTGCCGCCATGCCTGCGAAACAGGTAAATCCCCACTTTCAACTTGCGCTCGTTGAAACCGATATACCGCCCATAACGGCGCAGCACAAGGTAACCGCCTTTTCGCCCGATCAGAAAACCAATATTATCACCAATGATCGCTCCGCTAGCCGCCGCGATAATCACCAGCGCAATTGAAAGCTGGTGCGTCTTCCCCGCGTCGATAGCGGCAACCAGCAGCATCGTCTCCCCCGGGAAAGGAATCCCAATACTTTCAATAGCCACAAAGAGAAAGACCGCCCAGTATCCATAGGTAACCAGCAAATGTTGAAGATCCGTTGTAGCCACGTGAATCATACGACGTACGCTCTCAGTCTCTATCATGCCCCAGTTCGCAGTTAGGGGAATCGCGCCTATCCATCCGGCCACACCTCGTACAGTCCCGCTATCTCTGCCCTAGCTTTTATATGATACGTTAAAGCAGACTGAAGGTTTCATTACGGCCTTTAATAAAATACCTGGGACATCCGTTTGATCGATTTATCGGCTCTCATCTGTGCAATAGTTGTGCGCAAACCCGCCGTAGGGGCCGATTTATCGCGCCCAGCGCCGATTTATCGGCCCTCGGGGAAATCCCTCATATCCCCTTAAACCTTATTCGGTAGCAGCAATTGGGCAAAAGTTTACAAATCTAGCTCCTCGATGGCCTGGTGTAAGAGTTGGGCAGAGTGTTTAAGCTGTTGCTCCTCTTCGGAACTCAAAGACAGCCGGACAATGCGATTCACGCCTTGTCGATTGACGACGGCTGGTAAGCTGAGATATACATCCTCGATGCCGTACATACCGCTGGTCAGGCAACTCACTGTATAGACGCGATTTTGATCGCGTAATATGGCCTGGACAATCTGCGTGACCGCCAGTCCAATAGCATAGCTGGTCGCGCCTTTGCGTTTAATGATTTCGTAAGCGGCATTTTTGACCTGTTCAAATGTGCGATACCATTGTTGAGGATCGTTTGCCGTGCCAAGTTCTGGATCAAGGGCCTGTAGAGGTGTCCCGCCAACATTCAGGCGGCTCCAGACGGGTACTTCGCTATCGCCATGCTCTCCAATAATGTAGGCATGAATGCTGCGCGGGTCGAGTTGCAGGTCTTGTGCGAGGAGATAGCGGAAGCGTGCTGTATCAAGGGCGGTTCCAGAGCCGATGACAGCATTGCAAGGCAAGCCCGATAGCTTCCAGGTTACGTATGTCATCACATCGACAGGATTGCTCACGACCAGGTATAGAGCATCTGGACAGTGCTGCACGAGTCCTGAGATAAGACCCTTAAAGATAGTGACATTGCGTCCGAGGAGTTCCAGGCGGCTCTCGCCCGTCCTTTGTCTTGCGCCCGCCGTGATGATAACAATATCCGCTCCCTGGCAATCGGCAATGGTCCCCGCTTTCACGATGGCAGGTTCAACAAACGAGAGACCGTGCACCAGGTCCATCACTTCCCCTTCTACCTTGTCCCGGTCTACATCGACCAGCACCATTTCATCGAACGTGCCCTGAATCAACATGGAATAGGCACAGGCCATGCCTACCTGGCCAGCGCCGATAATCGCGCACTTACGAGGGCGGCGAATCGTCGTGGAAGGAGCCGCTTCACCATAGGACGCAAAGAGACGATCCATCATGTAATTTCAACCTTTCTATCTCTGCATGTGTTTCTCTACCCTAAAGGCACTCGATTATAGTATAAAATGTTAAGGCAACTATTCAGGTCTCCCCTACCGCTCACCTACTCCCGAAAAAATGACATAGACCCTTTCGTATGTTATAGTAGTGCTAGACTTAAACCCATACCCATTGGTAAATCCCTCATCCTACTATGTTTTTATTGCTCAAATGAGCAAGAGAGGAGGAAGGTGATGTATCCCTGGCTACACCTTGGGCCTTTCGCTATTTCTACCTACTCGCTAATGTTCCTCTGTGCCTTCATTGTTGGCGGTATCATTACCTATTTCGAAGCAAAGCGACTCGATCGTGCCACAGAAGCGATTTTACGGGTTGCGCTGGGCGCCCTTGCCGGTGGCCTTATTGGCGCCAAACTCAGTATGCTGGTTTTCCTTGGGCCGACGACCTTCATCAAGGACCTCCCGTACTTATGGTATAGTGGTCAGGCCTGGACAGGTGCATTCTTCGGCGGCTATTTTGCGGTACTCCTGGTCAAACGCTTTAACCATATCAAATACTCCACAGGTGATGTCTTCGCTCTCGCCCTACCGCTGGCACAGGCCATTGGACGACTCGGCAACCTGCTGGGTGGCGATCCCTTTGGCCTACCAAGCAACTTGCCCTGGGCCATTGTGCAGCAGGGAGTACGCCGTCAACCTTCCGCGCTCTACGAGCTTATACTCGACCTCCTGCTCTTTTTCCTGATCCTCCGTCTGCGCGGCAAACTCCCCCAATCGGGCGATCTCTTCAAAGTCTACGTTGTAGGCTACTGTAGCCTGCGCTTCCTGGTGGACTTCACGCGCGCTGACCCGCATGTACTCTGGGGAATGACGCTGGTACAGGTGCTCTACGCCTTGACATTTATTGCGTTCGCTTACAGCTTGTGGCTCTCCTTCCGCAAAAGTCGGCAGTCAAAAGCGGCCGCGGAAGCGCAAACGTCCGATGCGCTGGCCGGTTCTGTATAGGCAACTACCAGGCGCAATAATGAACATAGAGTGAGCAAAGAGAGTGAGACAATGAATAGTAGTCCACCACCTGGAACACCGCCATCACCACAATCACCACAACCACTCACGCAAGCCCAGCAGCGAAGGCAATATTTTATCGGTCTTGGGGTAGGGCTTATTCCCCTGATCATCTTTCTTGTCAGTTTTGGTTTGTTGTCAAGCACGAATTCTGCCTCCTCGATTGGCATTCTTGGTATTTTTGCAGCAGCCTTCCTCTACTTCATCGAGTTGCTCGTAACGATTATCTTTCTCATAGACAAGCAAAATCGCTTTGCTGGATATGGACTCCTGACAGCTTTCCTGGCAAGCCCGGTAATCGCCGCGGTTGGTTGTTCCGTCATTCCTAACCTGGTACAACCTCACTAATCATATTGAAGTCTCAAGCAAAGGAGCTAGAACATGCGTGACCGCAGATCCAAGAAGCAACAAAATATGCCTCTCATACCCGCCGAGATGGAACCAATTCCAGCCTCAGATGACCCACTGATGAAGCGGCATGATCGCCCCTATATCTATCAC
>JBGQJX010000371.1:0-4505 GCA_041499255.1 Ktedonobacteraceae bacterium
TATCGCGGTTATTCTTTACACCTCCGGTACTACTGGTCATCCAAAGGGGGTTGTTCTTACTCATCGTAACCTCATATCCAACGCATTAAGTGGGCGAGGTCCTGAACGTTTGACGCGGGATGACGAGACCAACCTGGCGGTACTCCCCCTGGCTCACGCTTATGGTATTCTTGCCTCTAATGTCTTTTTCTTGCGCGGTCTGACCATTGTGGCCCATCCACGCTTTGATACTACTGCCGTGCTTTCCGCTATTGAACGCTATCGCATCGTCTCATTTGCAGGCGTACCAGCCATGTTTGTAGCTTTGCTATATTCGCCTGATGCCGATAAGTACGATACCAGTAGTTTGCAAACGTGCGTCAGCGGCTCCGCTCCTCTGCCAGTAGCAATCTTAGAAGGATTTGAGAAGAAGTTTGACTGTCGAATCCTCGAGGGCTATGGCCTTTCCGAGGGTAGTGCGGCCCTCACAGGACATAGTCTCGAAATGGAGAGACGGCCAGGCTCGGTTGGCAAACCTCTGCCAGGTGTGGAAGTGCTCGTGGTGGATGAAAATGATCAACCCGTACCTGTTGGTGAATTAGGGGAGATCATTGCACGCGGCCCCAACATTATGAAAGGTTATTACAATATGCTCGAAGAAACCAGGGCCGCGCTAAAGAATGGTTGGTTGCACACCGGTGACATGGGGCGCTTTGACGAAGATGGATATCTGTATATTGTCGAACGTAAAAAGGATGTAATCATTCGCGGGGGTTTGAACATCTATCCTCGCGATGTGGAAGAAGTACTTGGCAGGCATCCAGCAGTGATCGAGGCAGCAGTGATTGGCGTTCCCTCAGAACGCATGGGAGAAGACGTGAAAGCCTTCGTTGTTACTCGCGCTCCAATAGATGCAGAAACCCTCCTTGCTTACTGCCGTGAATCGCTAGCTAATTACAAAACGCCATACGAAATTGAGTTTCTCAATACATTGCCACGCAACGCAGTGGGGAAAATCGATAAGAAGGAGCTAAGGAGACAACATGTCCATTGATATGCCCTTAGAAAGTGCCTCATTGGCCCAGTTACAACAGACTCCCATCGATAGTGTTTTGAACATTATCGACCAGGGCCTTGTCCATTTACCAACGTACAGGGAACTATTCTATCGATGGGAACGCCAGCAGTGGCGCGCTGAGGAGATTGACTTCACCTCAGACCGACGGCAATGGGAAAAAATGTCGCCCCAGGAACGCCAGGATCGTTTGTTTGGACTATCAGCTTTCTTTAGAGGGGAGGCATGTGTCACAGATACATTAGGCCCATATATCACCGCCATGCCCGATGAGGAGATGCGCATATTTGTGACTACCCAACTGGCTGATGAGGCACGGCATACTGTCTTCTTCGCACGCTTTTTTAAAGAAGTACTCGGCATCGATAAGGAAACGTTGGAAGAAACGCTGGAGGAAATACGCCAGTATATGAACGAACATCTCCAGTATATCCTGATTGACTCGCTTTCGGACGTAGCCGAACGTATTCGCAAGGAGCCTGGCGACCTGACCCACCTGGTTGAAGGTATAACACTTTACCATATCATTGTTGAAGGGACGATGGCACTGGCGGGTCAACGCGGCATCCTGGAATTCTATCGCCAGAACAATCTCTTCCCCGCATTCCGTGGCGGTTTCACTGCCGTC
Organism: Ktedonobacteraceae bacterium; assembly: GCA_041499255.1. Lineage (GTDB taxonomy): Bacteria > Chloroflexota > Ktedonobacteria > Ktedonobacterales > Ktedonobacteraceae > UBA11361. Next base: position 1,683 of record JBGQJX010000371.1, read on the forward strand.
GCGCGCGACGAGTCGCGTCACGTGGTCTTTGGAGTGAAGTTCCTTAGAGAAATGATACAGCGGGACGCAGCTTACGCCAGAACGGTCAAGGCAGCCATCGATAAGTACGCGCCTGTTGCGCTCACGGCATTGACTCCCAAAGACGAATACATTCCGAACATCCTGGCAATGCAGGCAGATCCCTGGCTGACACCGCGCTATGCGGTTGATTCGTTGCGCAAGAAGATCAAAGTAGTTGGATTGAGCATGGAACTTCCGGTGGTGCCTCCACCGCCAGTGTTTTAATGACATTCAAAGGGTCAGGTCGACGTGACCCTACGAGGAGCTTTCTTATGGTGTCTGCTGTCGTTCTCATCAATGTACAACGAGGAAAGGTTAATGAAACCGCCCAGAGTCTTCTAGAAATCGAAGGGGTGGCCGAAGTCTACTCCGTTACAGGTGAATATGATCTTGTTGCCCTCTTGAGATTGCAACATTATGAAGACCTGGCAGAGGTAGTTACCACTCGCCTGATACAAATTCCCACGATAACGAAAACCAATACGTTGATGGCTTTTCAATGTTACTCGCGGGCCGATTTACAACAAGCCTGGGATATTGGCATTGAATGAAAAAGAGGGGACAAGATTACGGGAGCCGGGGTGCTTTCGTAATCGCACCCTTAGAAAACTTTTGTCTCCGCCTTCTGTTCGCTTTCGATTACATTAATACTCTGTGCCATTTCTTTCACCTCGCGAATTTCGTTCTCGAAGATGCGACGCAGAATGCCTACGGCGTTAGCATAGGTCGAATCCATACCAAAGTATGACAGGCTGCCGGCTCCTAGATTCTTGCCACGAGTATACGGGGTATCAGAAGCATAGTGCAGAATTCCCAACTCGTACGGCAAGCGAGCAAAATTGATATTCTCGCCCGTGGGATAGCGCGTCAGGTATTGATCTTCATAAACGGCATTCAGATAGGGACCGCATTCCATTTCCACCACTGTATAGTTCGCGCGGTAATAGAAATCCAGGTACTGTCGATTTTGCAAGTATGTTCCTTTGGCTGAAACGGCCTTTTGATTGTCCAGCACAGAACCATAGATTAAGTAGGGCTGCACATCCTGCGCAATAAAGCAATTATCCAGCCAGTAGGTATTCTGGCTATGTTCATCAAGAACGACATTGGAGATCATCACATCGCCAATACTGCCGTTCAGTGTGGCAGCTTTACCTAGAACGTAGATACCTCGAATCTGCGACACGTTTTCCATGATTTCACGTAGCATTCTATAGGCAGCCATACCGAGAGGATAATCAATATTGAGGATAATGGCCTGGCTCCTGGCCAGGTAATCCATTCCTGGCATGCGGCAACGCGGATCAATTTCCATGTGGCGCAATTTGTTCAGTTCAAAAACTTGTGCGTCAATTTCCAGACCGTGACGCGCACCTACATGCCAGATACCGCGTTCTTGCTCTTCGCGTAAGCGGTTACGGGCAAATTCTTTCCCCATGGAAGTATGCGACCACTCGCGAGCAGCAAAGTACAAAAAGTTTTGCCAGTTACCGGGAACAGTGCCCTGTTGTATTTTGCGACATTCGTCAGCGAGGTAGGGATCCTGACCACTTAATGCAAACTGAGTCAACTCATCCTGACGATTCAAAACGCAACCAGAGGTCAAATTGGCCAGGCTGTGTGTATTGCTGGATACAAAGTAGACAGGCTTATCCTGTATGCCCAGTGTATCAGTCAGAAGGCGTTCTACGGGTGCCCACCATTTACGCGTGGAGCGAACGTAGCCAACGTGTGATCCGCCAAGCATACGTAGTAAAAAGCTTTTGCGGTTTCTGCCAATCATTTGCAGGTTTTCCCACAATCGATCACCCCAAATCAATTCCAGACGTCGCCAATCGTCGGGCTGGATGTGGAGACGCTCTCGTAGCACCTTGGTGATTTCTGCGAAGACTGGGGAAGTGCGGTCCATGCGAGTCTCCAGCAATTGCATGGTTGTTGCATCTGCTCTGAGCAGATAGTATATCTTATTCCATTCGATCTGGAAGGCAACCAGAATAGGCACAATATCGTCTGTGTCGCTGACGCTAGCAACGTATACAGCCAGTGTTTCCTTGCCATCATAAAACCATTTGCGCCTCCGCGCGGAGGCAGTAACAGCTTCCCAGCCATCGACATGAAACCCCTGCTGCAGAAAAACCTCTTCAGACTGCCCAAGCAAGACTAGTTGACAGTGGACAATCGAGGCAGGTAAGCGCAGCACGCTGTAGATGAAAGCAGACATATCGGGATACGGCGATCGAGCTTCAGGGTGCAAACTGGAGTCAATATTGTAATGCGCTTGCACTAAGGCCTTCAGGCTTATTTCACCTGAACTGCGTAGGAGCGTGTTGTAGGTGCGAATATAGAGTTCAACGTCACGTTTTCCAGCTTCGTGACGTCCATTTTCGTATTCAAAGGTTGCACTTACGGCAGGAATGGTCACTTGACCGACAGTATCCGTCTCCAGGCTATTGTCTTCAAGGTGACGAAAATTCTGGTTCTCCTGGTGATCTTCAAAAGGATCAGGCTTATTATGGCTATCCATAGGGGATTTGTTTTTTCGTGACACTCTCTGTGTTCTCCCTCTTTGTTAACGACGAGGTCAGGTTATGGTTATTGTTATGTTTATCTCATTTTATTTCTCATCATTATACCTCTTCGTTCAGCAATATGGTAGTGGGATACAGGTGAAGAACCTTGACATTTCTGTTCTGTTCGATTACAATGGTATTGTACGAAAAATGTTGAATATACGAATTTATTGAATTAGATGCTTGAGGTGGA
>JBGQJX010000372.1:0-4471 GCA_041499255.1 Ktedonobacteraceae bacterium
CACCAGTATCTTACCATCCGTACACCCCGATGCAATCCGCTGCCCGTCAGGAGACCAGGCAAGAGCAAGCACGCTAGACGTATGGCCGCGAAAAATATATACATATTTCCCACTGGCAGCATTCCACACGTGAACAGTCGTATCCCGTGAACCTGAAGCGATATGTAGACCGTCAGGCGACCACGCCACAGCAAATACATTGTCGCCGTGGCCTTGATAGATATTTGCTTGGGGCATGGTTAGTGCTCTTTGGGGCCGTCTACCAGCAGATTGATCGCGTGCGACAAAACAGGGAGAATACATTCCAGGCACTCTGTAACCGCGTTGGGGCTGCCCGGCAAGTTGATGATCAATGTGCGTCCGCGTGTCCCCGCGACACCTCGAGAAAGCATGCCGAAGAGCGTGTGTTGGATGCTAATGGCGCGCATAGCTTCGGCGATACCAGGAGCTTCACGGTCAATGACCGCTTTTGTTGCTTCTGGTGTAACATCGCGGGGACCTAGCCCGGTACCACCGGTAGTAAGAATGAGGTTCAAGTGTTTCTCGTCGCTCCATTCACGCAAAGTCGCCTCAATTTGCTCGCGCTCATCGGGAATAATCGCCCCTGCGCTAATGACGGTTTCCGGCATCTGCGACACCATTTTACGAATACGTTCCCCGCTCGTATCCTCTCTTGTGCCCTTCGCGCCGCTATCGCTAATCGTGAGTACACCAATGCTGATCATGTTCTTCTATCCTTGCGGTGCCAACTCTCGCATAATCGCTCCAATTCGTCTTCGCGAACCATAGAGCCAGACTGTATATTCGCTTGATACAATCTCCACGTCTACCTGGCACTGTAACTCTGCGGCAAACTTGCGGGCAATATCAAGCAGTTGTCCTCGCTCCGCTTCCCTCTGGCTAAACGTCCTCAGCGCCAGCCTGCCTAACCGCTCCTGTTGACTTAACGCTGCATTGATAAGTCCATACAACTGCTCGAGGCCAAAGACGACATGTAGCGACGGGGCTTCTTTCCTTGACTGCATCGACTCAGTAGTAACGCCTCCACCACGTTCTCCAATATTTGCTTGCACCTTTTCTTTCATATGTACGCGGTAACTTACCTCTATCCCAACCTTTTGGCGCACTAATAGGAGTTTTTCGAGCGTATCTCTTCGCGCTTCGTCCGAAATGTCAGGCGTTGGATCTACGTAGACCAGGAGGCTGTGAGCGGGGTCGGAGTAGATGAAAGGGCAAGAGTGAGTGGACCGTCGTCCACAATTTGGACACCTGGAGACATTTAGCAGTCCAGCCAGCACCGTATAGCGCAACTGTGGATCTTGCTTTATATTCACATATTCATAAATTTTGCTGCCAAATACCATGCCACAGGGACAGGTAATCATACAATTCGTTGCGTGAGACATACTACCAATTCTCTAGTTCTTTCCAGCTATCTACGTGATAGATCCTGGTACAAGTATAACATATAGTGGGGGAATCTTACCTTCTCCTGCTCTTACTCGCAGCCTTCGTCGAAACCCTGAACTTCATTCCCTGCCGCTCTATAAATTCCTGAAAATAGGCGTAAAACTCGGCACGGTCTTGCATCGAAATCACGGATACAGCATCAGCCGTTTCGATTGCGTAAGGATAGCCGTTTCCTCCGGCTATCACCTCCGCGCGTACGACATCCAGCACAGGCTCTAATACGCCATCGTCAATCATCCAGCGCGGGAACTCTAAGCGCGCCGGGGCATGAGCAGATGATGTTTGCAGGTAGCAGAAAGCAACACTTTCCCGGTAAGGCCCATAGCCCTCCAAAACATCACCGCGAGCGCAGATCATGGCCGGTGTACGATCGCCCCAGCGCAATTGCCCCTGCCACAGCAAGGCGTCGTGAATCCTTTTTGTCTCACGCAATACAGGCCGATCTTCCATCGCGTCAAGCCGCCTCAGCATCGTGATGATATCGCGCGCATAACTCGTATTGACGAAACCAATCAAGGGCACCCGCTGCTGTTCAGAGGTGCGCAACAGTGAAACGGCGGCAGCGATATAGCGCTCGCGGTAAGGGCTGGGCATTGTCAGAGCAAAAGAGACCACCAGTGAACCATCGAAGAAGACAACCGGGCTGTGAGCTGGATCGCCTCTACGACGCGCGCTAGCATACTGCTCCATCTGGTTACAAAGCGTCTCGACTTCCAACATATAGCGGCGGAGCGTCACCTGCATTTCAGAGTAGGGATAACTGTCAGGGTCGCTGCTCTCACTCTTTGACTCCTCCATAATCTCCTCGGGTGAAAGCACCTCCAGGTGTACATCCTTGGTATATGGCCGCCCATGTGCATGTGGATTGGCAAAGAAACCAACCTGGATGAGGGCGACGGGAATAGAAGCGTCGCGCCAGGGCTGCAACTGGCTGCCATCGACCGCCAGCGTGGTGATACCCTCGATACACTCGGCCCATTGACGAGCTTGCTCATGATTGGCAAATTCGCGCCCAAAGGGGAACATCGGGGTAACGCCGGTACTCGACCCATCTAACGCAACCAGCCAGCGGTCAAATTCGATGCTGGGACGTGCGCCAGCAGGCACATGGCTACCCTCGGGTGGCAAGATATCTTCCAGGCGTTTACTCGATGGATACCGTTGGTACAGCGTTTCCAGGGCATGGCGGTATGCTTGCAATTGTTCGCCAAAGGAACCATCATACAGGCTAAATTGACCTTTTTTGAGTTGCAGTGCCGCGTGCAGTTTTCCTTTATGAAGCATGTAACCCCTCCCGATACCCTTCCTCCATCGCTCTATCGGCTCCGCCACGTTCCGCTCGATATGCGCTCCCCTCTCCTACCTGAACCTGCTCCCTATCTCTCACCCTGGGCTCCCATCCCTCTTGATCCTCCACGAGCCGCGTTTCACCGTCCACCTTGCGCAAACGTACCAGGCTATCAAGCCCTTGCTCAAAGGTATCATCATGGCTGATGACAATCAGTTGATCAAACCCTCGCACACGGCGAATCTGCTCGGCGAGGTTCATGCGCCGCAATTCATCCATATTCTGTGTCGGTTCGTCAAAAAAAGCGATATTGAGTGAAGAGAGTTTCTTTAGCAGTGCGAGGCGCACCGAGAGCGCCGCGCTCATCTGCTCTCCACCGCTCAACTGCGCAAAAGTGCGGTTCACTCCCTGGCGGCGTAATATTATTTCATAATCGTTTTGCCAGGAAAGTTGGGCAGAACGATCGCCCATAATCTCCCCAAAGATGCGATTCGCTTCAGCCGAAATATCACCCAGCATGGCTTTCAACACATGAGGTGCTGCCTCCTTCATCAACTTGCGGAACAGGTCCAACATCTGCTGCAACTCTTCTAGCGTCGCCTTTTCCTTTTGCGCTGCTTCTAACTCGAGTAGAAACGCCTCCGCTTTCTGGATATCTCCTTCAAGCTCCCTGATTTCTTTCCGTGTTAATTGTATCTTTTCCAAAAACGCGCTGAACAGATCTCGCTTTTCCTTAATATCTCGATCAACGCTCGCCAGTTCTGCCGGGTTATACGCGGCCTTCGCCTTCAGATACTCTTCTTCTCTTTTCTCAAAATCCTGTTGCGCTTGTTCAACAGCGACCTGTATTTCATGAAACGCTTGCTCGCGTTGGGGCAAGAGACGAGCCGTTTGCTCATTTAACATATACGCTTTGTATCCATTATGGGCCTGCTGTAGCACGGCTTCTTGCTCACTAATGCGCACATCCAGTTCTGCATAGCCTGTAAGTTGTTGCTCTAACTCCTGCAACTGCTGTTCAACTGTATGTAGTTCCTGCTGCTGCTGCTCTAATTGATGCTGGTAGGCCGGTTCCTGCTTGATTATGTCGTGTTGAGCCTTTGTCTCACCGCGCGGATCATTCAACTTGCCCAGTTCAAGCCCGACCTGTTTCAGTTGTTCATGGCTGTTCCCTAGTTCCCTTGCCTGCTGGCGACGCTCCTGAATCAGTGCATCACACTGTCGCGCTTGTTCATGCAACTGCTGTAATTGCATGCGCAGCCCTTCTAAACCGCGCACCTGCTCGTCAGCCTTTTGACTTTCTTTTCGCGCAGCTTCCTCCCTGGCAATCTGTTGATCAACAAGCTTGAGTTCCTCCAATTCACCCATCAAATCGGTTATTTCATGCTCTAAGCGAGCAATCTCAATAGCCAGTCGCTGTAAATACTCCACGTTATTATCGCGCTGCTCTACATACTGACCCAGTTTATCCAGAGCTTCAGCGTATTTTTTGACAGCGTTGATACGTTCTGCAAAAGTGCTTTGCTGGTGATCTATCACAGCCAACCGCGCTCTATCACCCTCCACCAAACCATCGAAATACGATTCCAGGCTAACAATGCCGCGCTGTTTGATGTTAAGACATGGCTCGTGGAGCAATGGGCAGAGACCGCCAGCGGATTGCTGCCTCGATTTAGTATAGCCTTCGATATTGCCTTCCAGTCGATAGCGCTG
>JBGQJX010000373.1:0-4458 GCA_041499255.1 Ktedonobacteraceae bacterium
CCCTATGTTTTACGGCGCGTTGGTGAAATCTGCGCGAGCTATGGGCTGCGTGTCGGCAACGTCTTCCATGCTGGTGATGGCAACTTGCACCCCCTCGTCCTTTTCGATTCCCAAATTCCTGGTGAAGTCGAGCGCGTACGCCAGGCCGGCCATGAAATATTAGTTGTCTGTGCGGAGGTTGGAGGAACGATTACCGGAGAACACGGTGTCGGCATCGAAAAGCAGGAAGAAATGGCGCTTATCTTCAATGAAGTTGATCTGCGGGTGATGCAACAGGTACGCGAGGCATGGAATCCTCGCCAGTTGCTCAACCCAGGCAAACTCTTTCCCATGCCAGGGCGTTGCGCCGACATCAAACAACTATAGATTCAACTACTACCTTCCATTTCAAAATACTGCGGAGGTTAAAAAACTTCATGGGTGATGTAGAAACATTTACCGCCGCTCTTCAAACATTGGTACCTGCAACCCAGGCAACCAGCGAAATCGATACATTGCGTGATTATGCTGTTGATGGCCTCCTGCCACGTCTGGTTGTGACACCTACAACCGTGGAACAGGTCGCTCAAATTGTAGCCCTGGCCAATCAACAAGGCCTTTCCGTGCTTGCCCGGGGCGGTGGATCGCGCATAAGTGTTGGCGGCATTCCGGAGCAAATAGATGTGTTGCTCGAAACAAATAGATTGACGCAAGTGCTAGAGTATGAAGCGCCAGATCTAACATGCCACGTAGAGGCAGGATTGACCCTGGCCGCTTTACAGGCCCGGCTGGCAAAACAAGGACAATGGCTAGCCCTCGATCCCCCTGATGCCGCCCAGGCCACCATCGGAGGCCTGCTAGCTTCTAATGCCAGCGGCCCCAGGCGATTTCGTTACGGTTCCGCTCGTGATGTAGTTATTGGATTGCACGTTGTTCAGGCCAATGGCGATGTATCACGGAGCGGTGGGCGTGTCGTCAAAAATGTGGCTGGCTATGATCTCAACAAACTCTTTATTGGCTCCCTGGGCACGCTGGGCATTATTGTCGATGCTAATTTCAAGCTGCACCCGCTTCCAGTAGCAGAACGCACACTTTTGTTGACATTTACTAATGCCGCGGACGCCATGCAGACCGTTCTCGCTCTCCTGAGCTCACTCCTGACCCCAAGCGCCATCGAGTTGATTGACCCGGGAGCGGCCAGTGACATGAGTGATTTCTTTGGCATTAATCTGCCAAAGAGTGGATATATCCTGGCCGTCAATTTTGAGGGTGGTACAACCACGATCAGCCGTCAGGTTGATGAGACACGCTTGCTCGCTCGCAATAATGGCGCTCACATAGGAGATGACCTGGCTGCAAAGGCACAGGATCGCTTCTGGGAGGCAGTGCGAGAACATACACAGGGAACTGTAACCTGCAAAGTTTCGATACTTATCTCGCAGGTAGCCTCGTATTTGGCATCGGTCGAGCAAGTCTGTCGCCAACATGACCTTGAAGCAGCGATTGTCGCTCATGCTGGTAATGGCATACTCTACATTGAGCTTCGCCCCAGCGACGCAACGCCTCGCCTGGTCCAGGCCATTGCAGAATTGCGTTTACACGCCAAAGCTGCTCGCGGGAGCCTGGTTGTTGAACGCTGCCCCGTTGACCTGAAACGGCGCATCAATGTATGGGGCGAACCGGGTTCGGATTTTTACCTGATGCAACGACTCAAAAATCAATTTGATCCAAAGGGAACGTTTGTCAAAGGACGTTTTGTGGGAGGACTGTGATTCAAGAAAATTTATTGATTGTAACTGCTCACCCTGAATTTGTAGATGCTGGCCTCGCTGAAATCAGGCAATTCGATAAACGACTCACCAGTGTTGAGTTGCTGGCGCCGGGCATCTCCTTATGTAAGGTACCCGATGTTCCCACGCTCATGCGTCTGGCAGCAGAGCAACCTCCTATTTTCGTGCGCCACATCGCGCCAGTCCAGGCTATTGTCCCCCTCAGTGATACAGAGCATGATGTGGGCAAGCTCGCTTTAGCCACCGCAAACTTGCCTACTTTTGAACGGCTTGAGCGCGGACAACACTTTGCTGTGCAAACCCGCATCATTCAAGCTGAGGGAAGTTCTCACAGTCGGCCCTATAGCAGTGGCCAATTGAACAAGGCACTGGCTGAAGCCATTATTGAGGAAACTGGAGCTGTTGAGTCAATCAAAAAGCCGCAAATCGTCGTCTCTTTACTGTGTACAGCAGGCAAAGGCTACCTGGGCATCTCTCTAGCCCGGGAGAACCTGAGCGATTGGCCGGGAGGAGCGCGGCATTTTGCGCAAACACCGGAACAGATTAGTCGAGCAGAATTTAAGCTGCTGGAAGCTTTGGAAGTTTTTGGCGTCACGCTGCCGGCGCATGGGCGCGTACTCGACCTTGGTGCAGCCCCTGGAGGGTGGACACGTATTCTTCTTGAGGCGGGACTGCATGTGGTCGCTGTGGATCCCGCCAATCTCGACCCGCGCCTGGCCAAACATCCCCGATTAGAACATTATCGGGGTTACGCGGAGAACTATCTAGAGAACGCCATAAAAACACATAAAAGTTTTGCAGTGATTGTCAACGATATGCGTATGGATGCGCGAGATGCCGCGCGTCTGCTAGGTCAGGCTTCGCGGTGCTTACGCAGCGATGGCTTCGTCATCAGCGTCCTTAAGTTACCACATGCGACCCGTGAAATTGACCCGTTGGCAACGTTGAGGGCTGCCTTGAAGCTACTCGATAAGCATTACGGCATCGTACAGGCCAGGCAACTTTTTCATAACCGGCAGGAAGTTACAGTTCTAATGGCAAAACCACTACTCGTGCGGGCGTGAACATTGTCTACTACGCTGGGAGGTCAGTATGTCACTTGAATCTATGAATCTACAGGCTACATCGCGGCAGATCACCCCGCCAATCGAGGGGCCTTTACGTCGCCAAACCCATACTTACGAACTGATACGCCAGTGCATTCATTGCGGCTTTTGTCTGCCGACTTGCCCAACGTATGCGGTTCTCGGTGTAGAGATGGATTCCCCGCGTGGCCGTATCTACCAGATGCAAGCAGTAGCAGACGGCCGCCTGGAAATCTCCCCAGATTTCGTTGAGCATATCAATTGTTGCCTTGGCTGCCGGGCCTGCGAAACAGCCTGTCCCTCAGGCGTCCAGTTCGGCAAATTGATCGAGGCAGCGCGCGAGCAAATACAAATAGAAGTAGCCTACACTCCTCTCGTTTTGTCATTAAGCGAACTTGGAGCGCCTGGACAAGCCGAACATCTTGCGCAGGATGGCGGTGAATACCCTGTATCACCACCACTTGAAACGCTCACCGAGAGACTACTGCGCCGTTTATTCTTTGACCTTGTGCTGCCGTCACGTCTTGCTACTTCTTTGCTATTCGCCGGCTTGAAACTCTACCAGCGCAGTGGATTACAGAAGCTGGTGCACCGGACAGGTTTACTCGATGCAGTAAATGCTCTGCCCACCTCGCTCCAGGGGAAACTGAAAGCGCCCGAAGCCTTGATGCAAAATGTTAAGGGTGACCTTTTTCCAGCCGTACTGCCAGAAATCACTCCGGCAAAAGGGCAGAGGCGCTACCGTGTTGGTTTTATCAGTGGCTGTATCATGGACCAGGTCTTTCGTGATATCAACGAGGCTACTATCCGCGTTCTCAGCGCCAACGGCTGCGAAGTGATAACCCCAGTTCAACAGCAATGTTGTGGAGCGCTGCATATCCACGCGGGAGAGGCTGAGCGTGGCAGAGACCTTGCCCGGCACAACATCGATGTGTTTGAACCATATAATTGTGACGCAATAATCATTAACTCTGCCGGCTGTGGCTCTAACCTCAAAGAATATGGGCACCTCCTTCGCGATGACCCCGCCTATGCTCTCCGCGCGAGAAACTTCAGCGCGAAAGTAAAAGATATCAGCGAGTTCCTGACCTCTATTGACTGGAATCACGACATGGGAGAGTTAACTCGCACCGTGGCTTATCACGATGCCTGCCACCTCGTTCACGGACAAAAGATCAAGCAACAGCCGCGCCAGTTGCTCCAGGCCATTCCAGGTATTACGCTAGTCAACTTAAAAGAAGCTGACTGGTGCTGCGGCAGTGCGGGAATCTATAACATTACCAATCAGGAGATGGCTACTACACTGCTACAACGCAAAATGGACAATATCGCTGCAACGGGCGCAAGCGTCATAGCGACGGGCAACCCCGGCTGCATGCAACAGATTGCTCTAGGCGCCCGCCAACGCGGCCTGGAAATCGACGTAGTCCATCCTATCCAGTTAATCGACGAAGCTTATCACGTAGGAGGACTATATGAAATCCCTGCGCGCAATGTAGAAGAACTGGAGCAGCAGAGACGTCAACGTACCCTCCTGGTTGGCATTGGCATCGGCATCGTCATTGGAATCCTGTTGCTACGCCGTCGAAAGCGCCGTTAACAAA